>NZ_JBAMDD010000019.1:0-68811 GCF_036961565.1 Chitinimonas sp. JJ19 | reverse complement strand
GTACACTCCCCAAAGCGTGCTGGAACGTATATACATACAATATGGGAATGCATACTCGGCAAGCCTGAGGCCGTAGCGGTAGTTTTAACTAGGCGACCATTCTTATGTTGGTGATTTCGGAGCACAACGGATATGCGCAATTGGTGGGTTAACCATAAAAAGACATTTCGTGCAGAAATAGACGGCGGGTACATTTGGTCACCTAAATCCGAGCAAAATGGGAACAGAAGTCAGTTTTACGAAAATCTCCGGGACGTTAGCACCGGTGACTTGATATTCTCTTACGCAGATTCTCACATTCGCGCCATTGGAGTTGCCTTAGCTGCTTTCTCCGAAGCAGAACGGCCTAAATCTTTTGGAAGCGATGCGTACTGGAATATGGACGGCTTACTTGTCCCTATTCTGTGGAACATTCTTGACATCCCTTTCAAACCAAGATCAAAAATTGAGGAAATTCGACCATTACTTCCCAAGGTATACTCCCCACTGGTGGCATCCACAGGCAATGGAAATCAAAAATGCTATCTCGCTGAAATATCAATCGAACTGGCCAAATATTTAATATTAGCGATTGATTCCTTAAACACGGGCACGTTATTACATACAGAGGGCGACAGCAGAAATATCGCCAACATTGCGACAGAGATCGACATTAATCTATCCAATAGACCTTCCACAACCAAAGCACATCTTTGCCTAGCTCGAATTGGGCAAGGCTTATTTAGGAAGCGTGTTATGAAGATTGAGCAACGTTGTCGAGTCACAGGAGTTACAAATGCAGACGTTTTAATAGCAAGTCATATAAAGCCTTGGCGACTGTCGGATGATGCTGAAAAGCTTGATGGTCAAAATGGATTGCTGTTGGCGCCACATGTAGATCGTCTATTTGACAGAGGCTACATTTCCTTTTCGGCAGATGGGGAGATACTTATCCAAGGAGATGACACCATTAAAATTTTAGAGGCTTGGGGAATAGATTCTGCAACGCATGTCGGTAAATTTTCAGTCGCACAGAGCGCTTATTTGGAGTTTCACAGGCGATTCGTCTTTCGCACAAGATAGTGCGCCAACTAATCGCGAAAAAACTATAGCGATCGCCTACTAACCGTATCGACGAAATCGACGCCACGTACGAAATGTAGCTCGGCTGACTTCCCTCCTGCCCCATCGTCTTCTATAGAGGCTAGCCAAAGCCAAGGCATGTCGCATTTACATTTCTTTCCAATATCGTATTCATCTGCATCGTGCTCCAGCCCAAAGCAGTCCCCGCACGACGTGCATTTGACGTGGAATTTACTACATCGATCACATTTACCCACATAATGCACATAGCTGGTACGCAAATATTCGGACTTGCCGTTTGCCGGTGCTAGCGTCATCTCCACCGCGGGATAGCCGTCCCAGAAGATCCTGCCCTTGCAGCGAGCACTTGCCAAGCATTGTGGCCAGGTAGATGGATCGAAGTTCTCCAAACGATCCAATGGCAACAACCTGATTGAGACCGCATCCTGAGCTCTACGCTCTGCAGCCTCCGAAAATCCATGAGGGCAAACCAGGTATCCGTGGGTTGCCCCCACATCCTCCATTAGCCCCCTAAAAGCTTCGACGTGGGTTACATCTATTCGACGCCCACGAGCTTTGGCGTCGACTATCAGCCGAAACCCTTCGCAGGCGGCATGGCGGGAATCGATGAGTACGTCGATCTGCCTAACCCGTCCACTAAGAAGTCCTTTCACACGTGCATTGGGCGTAACGCAATACTCCGTCGGCAATTGATTGCGAACTAGCTCTGCAACCAACCGCTCGTATCGCTCCCAGCTTGGCGACGACGACTTATCCACTCTCGATTATCCCCAATAATGCTCTACCGTGACCATGATAACGTGCGCTTCATACTCGAACAAATTTGGTGCCCGTGATGGCGGCTACGTCTGGTCGGCGCTGCTTACCATCGCCCTTTCGTTCAGCCTGCATACATACGTCCGATAGTAAGTCTGCTGGCCGCGTGGCAACTTTATGCTTCCTCACCCCGGAAACTTTATGGTTCCCGTCACACTAATTTGTGACGGGAACCATAAACTTGCCGCCGTGGCAGGTTTATGCTTCCCTTTTGTCGCGATCTCTTACAAGCCTCGTAAGAACAGACCCCGCGAAATCTCCTGCGCTCCGACTCACCTGAGCCGGGAACCCAGTCTCCGCAACGATTCCAGCGGCCCACTTCCAGATCACTCAGCCTCGCATTCCTGGCCGATTGCGCGGCAACTTTACGCTTCGCCTCTCGGAATGCGGCAACTTTATGGCTCCACGATTTCGCGGCTGGAACCATAAAGCTGCCACCTTTCGTACAGAGAGTGGAACCATATGGGAAGCATAAAGTTGCCATGTGTCCGCGTACCGAGGCAGGCTCCCCCACCGCAATCCTTGCATGTGCGGTTTACGCCGGTCTGGATGGCCAGCGATTTGGTCGCTTCGACGCGTCGAGCTGTTGCGGCGACCGGCATTCCTTTGGCATACCGCATTAATTGGATGCTCGAAATGTAAATACTGCTTCTTGTGTCGCCGATCAGCACCCTGTCTACTGGTACCGTTTTTCTAGGCAGTAGTCAGACAGCACGAACAATCTTTGAGATGAATAGGGCAGATTGATGGCAATCCAAAAACATATGTTGGCGGTTTTATTATTGGCAGGCAGTAGTGCCTACAATGCTTGTGCGGGTGATGTATCGGTGAATATGCCGGGCATCAGCGTCAAGGCACAGGATAACGGTGCCAATGCAATTGTGAATGTCAAGACACCGGGGGCGAGTGTGAATGCGGTTCAGGGCAATGGCCCAGGCAAGCAGGCTAGGCGCGTTGATGGCGGGCGCATTATGGGTAATGACATGAGCAAATCTACGTCATGCAATGGCCAGCCTGTGAGCATACAGGGTAATGGCAACCAGATCAGCCTCAGTGGAGCTTGCCCCCAGGTCAATGTAAGCGGGAATGAAAACCAGATTACGATAGAGCAACTGGGCAAGGTGCAGGTAGTGGGTAACGATAACCAGGTAAGGTGGGCACAGGCATTGAATGGACAAAAGCCGCAGGTGCAGAGCTCGGGTAATGATAACCAGATCAGCAGGCAGTAAGCGGATATCGTCAACTTAGCGCCTTGATAACAAAAGATTTCCAAACTGATGCAGTAACTCAAGCGATAGGTGCAACTTCAGCTATGTGCTGCCTTTGGTCGTGCAGAATTGGGGGCAGGTCTCAATACTGTTCGGATAGAAGATTCTGGATCTATGCTACACCCAGCCTTCAGCAGGAAGCGTTAATGGCATAAACCAAGGCAGTCCTGGTTGATGGTGCTTCACCATAGGCGAAATGCATCTAACCAAACAGTATTGGGTCAGGTCTTGTATTTTGCATTACAAGACACAATCCTGCTTACCGATGCGTAATGCAATCCGAAATACTCAGCCACCTCTTGTAATGAACCGCCCCGACTTCCGTAGAGGCTGTTTGGTTTAAGTCAGGCCGATACAGCTGCCTGACGGGATAGTTGCCGATAGTAGTTTGCCTCAGCTTCTGCAAGCGGCATATACCCGATCTGGGACAGAAGCCATTGAGGATTGAACCATCTCAGCAATGAACCGAAGCGGTACAAACGACAACGCCGGCACAAGGCCGGCGCTGCTTACACCTGCGCTACCCACTCAGTCCGGCTGATACACATAGGCCTTCTGGTTCACCCGGCCTGCCTCTGCTTCGGCCTGAAAACCGCGATCTACCTGCTTGTCCCACAGCAGTGCGCGGCCTTCCACCTGGCCCTTGGCCACTTCCGGGTTCTTGTCGAGGAACTCACGCAGGAACTGGGTGGTTTCGGATACGTATGTGGTGTCTTTGAACAGCAATGCCATGATGGGTTACCTCTAGCCTAAATCCAGACTGTCATTATACCGCCAGATACCCTAAGCGCATGCAGGGACTTGAGCCAGCTGCAGGCATGCCCGAAAAAACAAACCCCTGCACGAAGGCAGGGGCTTGTTGTTACAGCGCGGTGGCCGGATCAAATGCGTTCCACACACAGGGCCACGCCCATGCCGCCGCCGATGCAGAGGGTAGCCAGACCCCGCTTGGCATCACGCCGTGCCAGCTCGTGCAGCAGGGTGACCAGCACGCGGGCACCCGATGCACCGATGGGGTGGCCCAGCGCTATTGCGCCGCCGTTCACGTTGACCTTGTTCCAGTCCCACTTCAGCTCACGGGCAACCCCCAGTGCTTGGGCGGCGAAGGCCTCATTGGCTTCGATCAGGTCGACCTGGTCCAGCGTCCAACCGGCGCGGGCCAACGCACGCTGAGTGGCGGGCACCGGGCCCATGCCCATGATGCTGGGCTCCACACCCGCCGAGGCATAGCCAGCCACACGTGCCAAGGGCTTGAGGCCCAGCTCGGCAGCCTTGGCCGCACTCATCAGCATCAGGGCTGCGGCGCCGTCGTTGATACCCGAGGCATTGCCGGCCGTGACACTGCCCTCTTTGTTGAAGGCCGGGCGCAGCTTGGCCAGGGCATCCATGGTGGTGCCTAGCTTGATGTATTCGTCGCTGGCAAATGCAACCGGATCGCCCTTGCGTTGCGGCACCAGCACGGGGGTGATTTCGTCGGCAAAGCGGCCTGCCTTTTGGGCGGCCTCGGCCTTGTTCTGCGAGGCCAATGCCAGCTCGTCCTGCTCCTGACGGCTGATGTTGTACTTGGTGGCGATATTCTCGGCGGTGATGCCCATGGGGTATTGGTTGTACACATCGGTCAGGCCGTCGTACATCATGCTGTCCACCAGGGTGGCGCTGCCCATGCGTATGCCATCGCGCGAGTTGGGCAGTAGGTGCGGTGCCAGCGACATGTTCTCTTGGCCACCGGCGATGACGATATCGTTATCGCCCGACAGGATGGATTGCACCGCCAGATGGGTGGCCTTGAGGCCAGAACCGCACACCTGGTTGACGGTCAGTGCGGGCACATGCACCGGAATGCCTGCCTTGATCAGTGCCTGGCGGGCTGGATTCTGGCCCAGGCCAGCGGTGAGCACATTGCCCAGTATCACTTCGCTGATCTGCTCAGGGGCCACGCCGGTCTTCTCCAGCAGTGCCTTGATGACGGTGGCACCCAGATCGGGGGCAGACACCTTGGCCAGGCTGCCGCCGAACGAGGCTATGGCAGTACGCTGTGCGGCAACGATTACGACTTCAGTCATGATTTGCTCCTACTTGGGTGGGGAGGCCGCCCGCAGCATCAAGCTGGCGCGGCGTCTGCATTACACCCCATATGGATGGGGCTGGATTCCAGTTGTGCTACTACTCAGTGCCCGCCATAGCGGGATTTGTTCAAGCCCGCAGCCGGCTGGCAGACAGAAGGCCGGCAACGGCCCGAGACGCCATGCCTGCCGGCCCGGTCTGCCATCAGGCGCCGACCTTGGCCTTGACATACGCACCCGGCGCCGGCTCGATGGCCTTGTAGCGGGTATTGCCCGGCTTCTTGGGCGCGGTTACCTGCTTGCCCGATTGCGGCGCCAGCCAGTTATCCCAATCCTGCCACCAACTCCCTGGGCGGCTCTCGGCACCAGCCAGCCAGCTGTCGGCGTCGGCCGGGTGGTCATCGTTAACCCAGTAATTGCGCTTGTTGGGGCCGACCGGGTTGATCGAGCCGGCAATATGGCCCGATGCGCCCAATACATAGCGCACCTTGTCGCTGCCCAGCAGTTGGGTGCCCCGGTAAGCCGACTGCCACGGCACGATATGATCTTCGCGGGCGGCAAAGATATAGATGGGCCAGTCGTACTTGGCCACATCCACCGGCACACCGCAGACCTTCATGGCACCAGGCTTGGCCAGGTTGTTCTCCAGGTACATATTACGCAGGAAGAACGTGTGCATGGGCAGGGGCAGGTTGGCCGAATCGTTGTTCCAGTACAGCAGATCAAACGGGGGGGGGGTCTTGCCCTTGAGGTAGTTGTTGACCACGTAGTTCCAGATCAGGTCATTGGCGCGCAGCATGGAGAAGGCGCGGGCCAGCTCCTTGCCACTGATCACGCCCCCCTCGGCCAGCTTGGCCTCGCGGTTCTTCACCAGCTCTTCGTCAACAAACTGCTTGATATCGCCCGGTTCGGTGTGGTCGATCAGCGAGGTCATGAAGGTCACGCTCTCGAACCAATCCAGCTCGCGGGCTTTCATCACCGCCAGGGTGGTCGCCAGGATCACGCCGCCTATGCAGAAGCCCAGCACATTGATCTTGTCCTGCTTGCTGATGTCGCGCACCACCTCGGCAGCCTTGATCACGCCGCTCTCGACATAGTCGTCCCAGGTCAGCTTGCCCAGCTCGGGGGTGATGCTGCGCCAGGACACCATGAATACCGTGTAGCCCTGTGCCACGAAATGGCGAACCATGGAGTTGTCGGGCTGCAGATCCATCAGGTAGTACTTGTTCACCGCCGGCGGCACAAACAACACGGGCCGCTCGTATACCTGGGTCGTCGTCGGTGTGTATTGGATCAGCTGGAACAAGGGGCTCTCGAACACGACCGTGCCGGGTGTGACCGCCAGGTTCTCGCCCACGGCGAACTGCGATTCGTCGGTCATCGAGATATGGCCCTTGGCCATGTCCTCAGATAGCTTGCGCAGCCCTTCGGCCAGGCTCTCCCCCTTGGTATCCAGCGCCAGCTTGATGACTTCGGGGTTGGTCAGAGCGAAATTGGAGGGCGACATGGCGTCGATGAACTGCTGGGTGTAGAAGCCCACCTTGACGCGGGTGGGGTCATCCATCGGCACACCATCGACCAGCTCGTTCAGCCACTTGGCGCTGAGCAGGTATTGCTGCTTGATGTAGTCATAGAACGGGTATTGGGCCCATTCGGGTGCGGCGAAGCGGCGATCACCCTTGCTGGCGGGCGGGTTAGGCTGCTTCTCGCGGGTACCCAGCAGACCCATCCAGAGATCCATCTGCTGCTGGTAGTAGCTACTCTGCAGGCCCACCAGTTGCTGGGTGTTGCCCATCAGCCCCTGCATGAACTGCTCAAACGCCTTGGGCTGGCTGTCGCCGGCTGGGCGCATGCCGCCCACAAAGTTTTCCAGCAATTTGCGGTTGGCGTCGGTCAACGATTGCAGAAAGGCCTGATAAGGCTGGGATTCGCTGCCTGCTTGGGGTTCGGTACTGGACTGGCTCAAGCGCTGTCTCCTGATCGGTTTGCCCGTTTTTTTGTATGTGTGTGGGCAGGGTAGATGCTGCAACGCAGCAAATTTGTACGCGCCCGCATTTTAGGCATGCCCTACCAGCAGACACAAGCGCCAATCCATGACAATCCATCTTGTCTAGCGCTCGGTCAAAAATGCACTGTAAAAGCAATACCTTGGTAATATTCGCCACTTCCTGGGCCATCACAAGCGCTTAATTCTTAAGCAATTATTAAGAATTCACTTGACTTGCGCGCCCTTAACCCATGATTTCCATGGCTTTTCATTGATCGCTTATGTATTATCGATTTATCGTGTACCTACATTCCGGAGACGTCGCATGCAGTCCCGCCTCTCCGCGCTAATTGCCGGTATCGTCGTGATGTGCCTGGTGTCCTTCCCCGCCCCTGCCGAGGCGGCCAAGGTCAACAAGAAGCAGGCCAGCAGCAAGACGATACGCAGCAAGGCCGCCAAAAAACCTGTCAAGAAGCTGCGCTATGTGCGCAAGGGCAAACCCAGCAAGCTGGCCTTGAACAAGCCGCGCCTGCGCGGTGGCAAGATCACCCGTGTCTCCACCCGTGCCAGCACCCTGGATTTCGGCGCCCCCATAGGCAACCCAGGCGAATTGGCGCTGTATTCCAGCTCCGCCGTGGTGGTCAACGCCGTCTCCGGCGAACGCATCTATGGCAAGAACAGCAATAGCCCCGCCCCCATCGCCTCCATCACCAAGCTGATGACGGCCATCGTGGCGTTGGACATGCACCTGCCGCTGCATGAATACATCACCATCACCGAAGAAGACGTCGATACCCTGAAGAACACCAGCTCGCGCCTGATGGTGGGTACCACGCTCAGCCGTGGTGAGCTGATGCACCTGGCACTGATGTCGTCTGAAAACCGAGCCGCCCATGCGCTGGCCCGCACCGCCCCAGGTGGCACCGAAGCCTTTATTGCCCGCATGAACCGCACGGCGCAATCGCTGGGTATGTATCGCACCACGTTTGCCGACCCCACCGGGCTGACCAGCGCCAATGTCTCGTCAGCCGAAGACCTGATCAGGCTGGTGCAAGCGGCCCATCACTATCCCGAGATACGGGCTTATTCGACCAGCGAAGGCTACAACTTCGTCTCCAACGTCAATAATCGCCTGTACGAGTTCCGCAATACCAACCCCTTGGTGCGGAGCCAGAGCTGGCAGATAGGCTTGTCCAAGACCGGCTATATCTCCGAGGCAGGCAAATGCCTGGTGATGCAGGCCACCATCAACGACACACCCGTCATCATTGTGCTGCTGGATTCCGACGGCAAGCTGACCCGCATCGGTGACGCCAACCGTATCAAGAAATGGCTGGAAACCAGCCCTGTCGCCATGTTGCGGGCGGGTTAGCACACTCCGCCTTTCGTCCGAAAAACGCCCGCTGACGCGGGCGTTTTGTTTTGCAGCGTCTATCGCAGAACCCCAATGACAAGAAGTACTTGCATCCACCAATGAGAATCAATATTATTCGATAAACATTCTCATTGCATACACGCCATGTACGTCTGCATCTGCAACGCCGTCACCGACAAGCAAATCCGCCGTGCCATCAACGATGGCTGCGGCAGCATGCGCGAGTTGCGCATGGAGCTGGGCGTGGCAGGCTGCTGTGGCAAATGCGCCCCCGATGCCCGAGCCCTGCTGCTAGACAGCAAGCGCGAACAGATGACTGCAGGCCAAGGAGCCACCATCACCCTGGTACCCGTCTAAGCAGACTTGCTTTTCTTCTTGCCGCACCCGGTCTAACTGGCATACGCTAGCGAGATAGGGGCGGCTATTCTGCTTTGCAAATTCGATTCTGCAAGGAGGGCATCATGAAGGGCGACAAAAAAGTCATCAGCTTCCTGAACGGGGCGCTGAAGAATGAGCTGACGGCAATCAACCAGTATTTCCTGCATGCACGCATGTTCAAGAACTGGGGCTTTCAGGCACTCAATGAGCATGAGTACCATGAGTCCATCGATGAGATGAAGCATGCCGATGCCCTGATAGAACGCATACTGTTCCTGGAGGGCCTGCCCAATCTGCAGGAGCTGGGCAAGATTTATATCGGTGAAGACGTCAAGGAAGCCTTGCAGTGCGACCTGAAGCTGGAGATGGAAGCCATCCCCCTGCTGAAGGAAGCCATCGCGCATTGCGAGAAGGTACACGACTACGTCAGCCGGGAACTGTTCGAGCATATCCTCGAGAGCGAGGAAGAGCATGTGGATTGGCTAGAAACCAATCTGGGCCTGATCGAGCAGATAGGCTATCAGAACTACCTGCAATCGCAGATGTCTGGCAGCGGCTCCTGACAGCGCGCTGACGTGACATCCCCAGCAAAAAGCCGCTGATTACATCAGCGGCTTTTTCGTTGTCCGGCAGGCCCATGCGTCAAACGATTCAGGCAAAGGCGATCACGTGGTCTATTTCCAGCCGTATGCCTATGGATTCACCGATAGCATGATCATGATGGCTGGGCACCAGGCTCAGCACTGTCGCGCCCGAGGGTAACGCCAGGGTGTAGAGGAACTGCGCGCCCCGGAAAGCTTTTTTCACCACCCGCGCCTGCAGCGTACTGGCGTCGTCATGCAGCACATCATCAGGGCGCAGCAGTACCTGCACCTTGCTGCCCGTCGCGCAGTCCTGCATGGCCCGGCAGTTGCGCCTACCCAGCTCGAACACCAGCTCGCCCGGCCCCACCACCTCGGCAGGCAGGAAGGCCCCCTCCCCGACAAAGTCCGCCACAAAGCGGTCGGCCGGCTCATGGTAGAGCGCGTAGGCAGCATCCCACTGCCGCAGGCGGCCGCCTTCCATCACCCCTATCTTGTCAGCCAGCGCAAATGCCTCGTGCTGGTCATGGGTCACCAGCAAGGCCGTCATGCCACGGCTCTTCAGTATGTCGCGCACCTCCTGCGACAAGCGCTCCCGCAGCTCCACATCCAGGTTGGAGAACGGCTCATCCAGCAGCAGCAGGCGCGGTGCAGGCGCCAGGGCGCGGGCCAGCGCCACGCGCTGCTGCTGCCCGCCCGACAAGGCATGGGTGTAGTGATCTGCATAGCCCGCCAGCCCCACCACCTCCAGCAGTTCATCAACACGCTGGCGACGCACAGCCGATGCCACGCCGTTCATGCCGAAACCGACGTTCCCCGCCACCGTCAGATGCGGGAACAGGGCGTAGTCCTGGAATACCATGCCCACCCCTCGGCGCTGTGGTGGCCAGTGGTCGGCCACGGTGGCTACCGTGTCGCCATTGATGGCGATGCGGCCAGCCCGGATCGGCTCGAAACCGGCAATAGCGCGCAGCGCCGTGGTCTTGCCGCAGCCGGAGGCCCCCAGCAGGCAACCGATTTCACCCTCCAGCAGGGTAAAGGACAGGTCGTGCAGCACCCGCTTGTCGTCATAGGTCACGCCCACGCCATCCAGCGTCAACAGGCTCTTGCTCACGCGTGTTTCTCCGTCTGCACCGCCAGCAGGATAACGGGGATCAAACCCGCCAGCACAATGGCAACCGAGGGCAAGGCCGCCATTTCCCACTGCCCTTCACTGGTCATCTCGAACACCCGCACCGCCAAGGTATCCCAGCCAAAAGGCCGGGTCATCAGGGTGATGGGCATTTCCTTCATCACATCCACAAACACCATCAGCGCCGCCGTCAACAAGCCCCCCCGCAGCATGGGCAGGTGTATGCGCCACAATACCGCAGGCCGCCCCAGGCCCATGGAAGCAGCCGCCTCCTCCTGGCTGGCCGTAATGCGCTGCATGGCCGACTGGGTAGGCTCGAACGCCACCGCCAGAAAGCGTGCCGCGTAGGCCAGCAGCATGACCAGCAGCGTGCCCTTGATGACTTCGCTCACACCTACCCAGCCCAAGGCATGGGCAGCGGCAATCAGATGATTGTCCAGCCAGGCCAGGGGAATGAACACCCCCACCGCCAGCACCGTGCCCGGTACGGCATAACCCAGGGTAGCCAGCCGTGCAGCCAGACGGCTGGCGATATCGCGCTTGCGCCGTACGGCATAGGCCAGCACCAGCGCCAGCACGACCACCACGCCGGCAGCCCCCGCCGACAACACCAGTGAGCGACCGACAAAGCCCATATAGCGCAGATCGAGCTGCTCGGCCGCCACCGACCAGGCCCAGTAAAGCAGCTGTGCCATAGGCACCAGAAACGCCAGGCTCAGCACCAGCAGGCAAGCACCCGCCACCAGCCAGCCTCGCCAGGGCGGTAGACGCTCCGGCCTATTGGCAGCCCCTCGCCCAGTCGCGGTATAACGCTTGTCACCACGGGCGCGCTGCTCCAGCAATGCCAGGGCCAGCACGGCCATCACCAGCAGCGATGCCAGTTGTGAGGCGGCGGTCAGGTTGAACAGGCCAAACCAGGCCTTGTAGATGGCTGTGGTGAATGTGTCGTAATTGAATGTCGCAACGGTACCAAAATCAGCCAGGCACTCCATCAGCGCCAGGCTGACCCCTCCCACCAGCCATGGGCGCGCCATGGGCAGGGCCACCCGCCAGAAACCCTGGCGACGGCTCAGGCCCAGCGACGCCGCGGCCTCCAGCGCCCGCCTGCCTTGTGTGAGAAAAGCATTACGCGCCAGCAGGTAGACATAGGGGTAGAGCACCAGCGTAAGGGTCAGTATCACGCCCCCGCGTGAGCGTATGGACGGAAACCAGCTGCTGTCGCCCGCGACATCGCGTATCAGGCTTTGCAGCGGCCCCGTAAAGTCGTACAGGCCTATCTGCACAAAGGCCAGTACATAGGCCGGCATGGCCAGTGGCAAGGCCAACGCCCAGGCAAAATGCTTGCGGCCAGGAAAGTCATAGATCGCCGTCACCCAGGCCAACGAAACACCCAAGCCCAGCGTGCCTACGGCTACCCCCCCAATCAGCCAGGCGGTATTGATCAGCAACTGCGGCAGTACAAACTCTGCCATATGCCGCCACACCTCGCCCTCGGGCTGCCACAGGCTGGCCAGCACCACGCCCAGCGGCACCAGCGTGACCGCCGCCACCAACCAGGCAAGGGCATGCTCATCCAGCCGGCGCGGCAGACGACGGTGTGTAGGTGGCAAGGGAGCGTTATGCGGGATATCGATGTCCATAAGACGGATAAAGCCAACGGCCGCTTGATTGCGGCCGTCGATGATTCATTCTACCCAAGGCAGCGTGCTGCTGCTAAGCGAAACCGCCACCAGGGTTGATGCAGGTCAAAAGCGCCTGCCGGAAAAGGTACTTCCCGGCCGGCGCTCCGATGCATGCGGCGTGCAGGCAGTCCCTGTGCAAGAGCCTGCTCAACAAGGCCAGAACAGTTTGTCCGCAGTGCTTAGCGATAGCCTGCGCGATCCATCAGCTTGACTGCAGCCGCCTGCAATTCACCGGCCTTGGCCACGTTGATGTAGTCATGCTTGAAATCGCCCCAGGCAGCAACCTTGGCATCGGGCTTCACCTTGGTGTTGACCGGGTATTCCATGTTCACATCGGCATACAGGTTCTGCGCCTTCTCGCTGGACAGCCATTCGATCAGCTTGAGGGCACCCTTTTCGTTCTTGGCATGGCGGGTAACGCCAGCACCCGAGATATTCACGTGTACGCCCGTGGTCTTCTGGTTAGGCCAGAACACGGCCAGCGGCAAGGTGGGTTCCTTCTCCATCAGGCGGCCGTAGTAGTAGGTATTGGCAATACCCACTTCGCACTGGCCAGCAGCGACAGCCTTCAGCATCATGGTGTCATCCGAGAACGGATCGGTTGCCAGGTTGGCAACCCAGCCACGCACGATCTGTTCGGTCTTGGCCTCGCCCAGGCGGGCAATCATGGTGGCCACCAGCGATTGGTTGTAGACCTTCTTGGAGGTACGCAGGCAGAGCTTGCCCTTCCACTTGGGGTCGGCCAGATCCTCATAGCTTGCCAGTTGGGCAGGCTTGAGCTTTTGGGTGTTGTAGAACATGGTGCGAGCGCGCACCGACAAGCCATACCAGCTGCCCTTAGGGTCGCGCAGGTGGGCAGGTACATTGGCTTCCAGCACAGTGGACTTCACCTGCTTGAGCAAACCCATCTGCTCGGCCTGCCACAGCACGCCAGCGTCCACCGTCAGCAGCACATCGGCTGGGGTGTTGGCACCCTCAGCCTTGATACGCTCCATCAGCGGGCCTTCCTTGTCGGTCACGAATTTCACCTGCACACCGGTTTCCTTGGTGTAGGCATCAAACAGCGGCTTGATCAACGATTCGATACGGGCCGAATAGACCGTCACTTCCTCGGCCATGGCGGGCATGGCAGCAACAAAGGCAGCGGCAAGCAACAAGGGGCGAAACTTCATGGGGCACTCCAGCTTTTGGATAGGTGGAAGAATCTGACGGGCACCCTCAAGCCATTATCAGGCGGTATCTGCGCATGGCGCTATCAGCCTACCCATGGCACCACGGGCATTACCGATACGGGCCAAGCGCACTTATCTCGCCTGCAAACCTAGACTGTGATGAAAGCACCCTGTAGTAGGATTCTCTCACGAATGAGAACGCTTATCAAAATTACCAGGGTGGGCTAGCGGATAACGGCAGCAGTGATCGAAGCGGTTCTGGCATACAATCGCCCCCTTATCCCTGTCGTCCCGGAATACCGTCCTATGTGGTTCAAGAACCTGCAGCTCTATCGCATTACCGATCTCAGCAAACTGAATGCCGACCAGCTCGATACCGAACTGAGAAAGCGCCCCTTCGTACCGCTGGGTGCCACCGATCGCCTGGCTGCCGGCTGGATTCCTCCCGCCAGGCATGCACCCGACATCTTTGCCTACCCCAACTCCGGCGCCATGCTGATTGCCCTCAAGACCGAGGAAAAGCTATTGCCGTCGAGTGTGGTCAAGGAAGTGGCCGATGAGCGCATCACCGAGATTGAAGCCAAGGATCTGCGCAAGATAGGCAAGAAGGAAGCCAAGGAGATACGTGAACGCGTGGCAGAGGAATTGTTGCCCCGCGCCTTCTCCCGCTCCAGGGTCCTGCGTGCGCTGATTGACTTTGAAGCCGGCTGGATATGGGTGGACAGTGCCACCCCAGCCAAGGCCGAATTGTTGATCCAGTTCCTGCGTGAAAGCCTGGGCACCTTGCCCACCAAGCTGCCACAAACCCAGCTCGATCCGGTCACCGCCATGAGCACCTGGCTGGAGCATGACGCCCCTAGCAACTTCACCCTGGACGCCGACTGTGTACTCAAGGCACCGGGCGACGGCGGCGCGCAGGTGACCTGCCGCCGGCACGATCTGAACTCCGACGAAGTCAAACAGCATCTCAAGACCGGCAAGTTGGTCACGCAGCTGGCGCTGAGCTGGGACGAGCGCATCGCCTTTGTGCTGACCGACAAGCTGCATATCAAGCGGCTGACCTTCCTCGACCTGCTGGAAGACCAGATCAAGGAAGCCAATGCCGAAGATGCCGCCGCCATGTTCGATACCACCCTCACCCTGTTGGCACAGGAAGGCCGCGGCCTGATTGCCGCCGTGATCGAGGCGCTGGGTGACGAACTGGGTGAAATCGCCGCGCCCACCGCACCGATTGCCGCACCCGCCCCGGCCCCCCAGGCACCGGCACCCGCAACGGCAGGCAAGGTAGACGTACCCTGGTAAAAAAGGGGATCGCACCACCTTCGCCTGAAAACCGTTTCAGGCCACTCAAGACCGGCAGGCAGCCCTCGTGGCGAACCTGCCGGTTTTGCATTCCGGGCACGGGTGCAATCGGCTGCAGGCCAGTGCCAGCGCCCCACTCCGCCACAGATCCAGCGTGCCGGTATCGCCCATTGATCAATTGCTACAGCAAATGTCATCCGACAGGCCTACATTTGGGGGAAAGCCTATCAATCAACAGTCCACCAACGCATGTCCGATCGCCTGAACAAAACCCTGATCTGCAGCGTGGTTTTTCTCGATATCGTCGAATACTCGAGACAGCCCGTCAGCACCCAGATGCGCCTGAAAGAGGCGTTCAACAGCCTGCTGTCCAAGGCTTTGCAGGATATCGCCGTCAGCGACCGCATCATCATCGATACCGGTGATGGCGCCGCCATCAGCTTCCTGGGCGACCCGGAAGACGCCCTGTTCGTGGCCATCAGCCTGCGCGACGCCGTGCTGCACAACAATGACCCGAATTTTCCCCGCTTTGCCATACGGATAGGCATCAACCTCGGCCCCGCCAAACTGGTCAAGGACATCAACGGCCAACTCAATCTGCTGGGCGACGGCATCAATGCCTCGCAGCGTGTCATGAGTTTTGCCGAACCCGGTTGCATACTGGTGTCGCGCTCTTACTTCGAGGTGGTGTCCTGCCTGTCGGACGAGTATGCGCAGCTTTTCCAATATGAAGGCTCACGCACCGACAAGCACGTAAGGGAGCACGAGGTCTACCAGGTCGGCTTCGGTGAGCTGGCCAAGCGGGCGATGCGCCCCGGCGGCATCCGGCGTGCCAAGCCCGGCAGCCCTGCCCATAACAAGCGCATGCTCAATCTCCGCCAGGGTGGCATAGGCGCGCTGTTGGTAGTGGCCTTGATTGCTGGCAGTTGGTGGTTCATGCGGCGTCAGGATGCTCCGCCACAGCTTGCCTTGCCGGCTGCAGCACCCGCAGTGGCGCAGACAGAGGCTGCTCCCGTCGCAACCCCGGCTGCGACTGGGCCAGCCAAGCGCGAAGCCATCGCAACCAAACCGGCCGCGACCTCCGCCCCACCGACCAACCCGCCAGCTTCCCCTGCACCCGCCAGTCCGCCTGCAGCTACGCTGCCCAGCACGCCCACGCCTGCCCCAGCCTTGCCGCAGGCAACTGCCATCAAACCGCCAGCCGAGGCTGGCAAGGCCACGCCGAAAGCTCAGGAAAAACCTACTACCGTCAGGACGACGCCTGCCAGCAAACCCGTGGTCAGCAAGCCCAAGCGTCAGGCAGAGACCGATACCCCCGCCAGCCAGCCAGCACCCAGACCACGCGAGAAGGCCAAACCCTGCCCAGTGGCGGAATGCACACCGGACGGACGCCCCAAGCGTGATCGCTAGCCTTGCCGGACAGCAACCCAAAGGCGATGCAGGCAACTGGTATCTATAAGTAACTGATTCTACACTCCAGCATCACCCTGCCGGAGTCGTCCATGCTACGTCCCACCCTGCTTGCCATCGCGCTGTTCGGTCATGTCTGCGCGGCAGACCGGATTACCGATGCCCCGTTTGCGACGCGCTCAGAGGTCATTGCGCCCAAGGCCATGGCCGCCACCAGCCAGCCACTGGCTACCCAGATTGCGCTGGACGTGATGAAGCAGGGCGGCAATGCCATCGACGCCGCCATTGCCGCCAATGCCGCGTTGGGATTGATGGAGCCGGTAGGCGCCGGCATAGGTGGCGATTTGTTCGCGCTGGTATGGGACGGCAAGACCCGCAAGCTTTACGGTCTGAACGCCAGCGGCCGCTCGCCCCGCTCGCTGACGCTGGCGCAGCTCAAGGCCGAGCTGGAAAAGCAGGGGCTCAAAACCATTCCGCCCTTGGGGCCCCTGCCGGTCAGCGTACCGGGCACGGTGGATGGCTGGTTCAGCCTGCATGCCCGGTTCGGGCAGCTCCCCATGCGCGATATCCTGGCGCCCAGCGTGCGCTATGCCCGCGAGGGCTTCCCGGTCAGCGATGTCATCAGCTACTACTGGCAGCGCAATGTCCGCTCCTTGCTGCCCTACCCCGGCATACGCGAGCAGTTCACCCGTGATGGCGCAGGCCCGCAGAAAGGTCAGCTGTGGACCAACCCCAACCTGGCCCGAACCTACGAGATGCTGGGCAAGCAAGGCCGCGATGCGTTCTACAAGGGCGAGATCGCCCGCAAGATTGCCACCTATATGGCGCGCAATGGCGGCTATCTCAGCTATGACGACCTCGCCAGCCACAAGAGTGAATGGGTGGAGCCCGTATCGGTCAACTATCGTGGCTACGATGTGTGGGAGCTCCCGCCCAACACCCAGGGCATCGCCGCCCTGCAGGCACTCAACATCCTGGAAGGTTACGACCTCAAATCAGCCGGCTTTGGCAGCACCCGCCATGTACATTGGTTTATCGAAGCCACCAAGCTGGCCTTTGCCGACCGCGCCCGCTTCTATGCCGATCCCGATTTCGTCCGGACACCGCTTGAGCAGCTGCTCTCCAAGCAATACGCAGCAGAACGGCGCAAGCTGATCACCGAAGAGCGCAGCCTGCAAAAGGTTGAGGCAGGCAATATCGCACTCAAGACCAGCGATACCATCTACCTGACTACCGCTGATGCGCAGGGCAATATGGTGTCCTTGATACAAAGCAACTACCGTGGCATGGGCAGCGGCATGGCGCCTGAAGACCTGGGTTTCATCCTGCAGGATAGGGGCCAGCTGTTCGCGCTGGAACCTGGCCATGCCAATGTCTATGCCCCCGGCAAACGCCCCTTCCACACCATCATCCCAGCCTTTATCAGCAAGGATGGCCAACCCTGGGTCAGCTTTGGCCTGATGGGGGGCGATATGCAGCCGCAAGGCCACACTCAGATCGTCATGAACCTAATCGACTTCGGCATGAATCTGCAGGAGGCAGGCGACGCACCGCGCATCTATTGGGACACGCCGCAGCAACCCACCGGCGGCAGCATGACCGATGGCGGTGCGGTGAGCCTGGAAACCGGGTTTCCCTACAGCACCATCCAGCAGTTGCTGCAAAAACGGCACAAGCTGGGCTACGACCTGGGCGGCTATGGTGGCTATCAAGCCATCATGCGGCTACCTAATGGGGCCTGGGCAGGCGCCAGTGAATCGCGCAAGGATGGCCAGGCGGCCGGATACTGAAGCAGGCAGCCTGGCTTACTCGCCACGCTCGCGCAGAAAGCGCTGCACGGTCTCGCGTGCGGCGCGATTCATTTCGGCCTCTGACAAACGGGTACGGCTGGCGCCGCTCCCCAGCCTGGTATAAAGGCGGTAAGCCAGAAAGACAGACAGGATCAGGGCGAGCGCAAAAAGAGCGAGTACAAAAGGGCTAGGCATGGTGTAACTACATAAAGGTATAAAAGCTATCGTCTTTATATATTAATCGATACCTTGGGCGATGGCATAGTCCGGCTGCTGCGGTAGTCGAGGTAAAATGGTCTATCGCCTGGCTTGTCCCGCCTGAGGCAGGCGAGATAAAGCCAGCACCAGGACGTGCCCCTCCCAGCAAAACCGGAAACCCATTCATGCACCCCGAACTCTCCCCGCTAGGCCGCACCAGCGCCTATGTCGAGCAATACGACCCCAGCCTGCTCTTCCCCATACCCCGCCAGGCCAAGCGCGACGAGATCGGCGTACCGAGCCCCCTACCCTTCTTTGGCAGCGACTTCTGGAATGCTTACGAGCTCTCCTGGCTCAACCCGCGCGGCAAGCCGCAAGTTGCCCTGGCCAGTTTCATGGTGCCGGCGGACACGCCCAACATCATTGAATCCAAAAGCTTCAAGCTCTATCTCAACAGCTACAACCAGACCCGGCTCGATGGTGTGGATGAACTCAGGGCCCGGCTGCAAGCCGATCTGTCGCAGGCTGCCGGCGGTAGTGTGAATGTGCGCATCACCCTGCCTGATGCCTTCGGCCGCGAGCGCATGGCGGAGCTGGATGGCTATTGCATCGATAACCTCGATATCGAGGTAGACCACTACACACCGCAGCCGGGCCTGCTCCGTACCATGGAGACCGGCGAAGGCATCGTGGAGGAGACCCTGGTATCGAACCTGCTTAAATCCAATTGCCTGGTGACCGGCCAGCCCGACTGGGCCAGCGTGCAGATACGCTATCGGGGCATGGCCATAGAACGTGGCAGCCTGCTGCAATATCTGATTTCGTTCCGGCAGCACAACGAGTTTCATGAGCAATGCGTGGAGCGCATCTTCATGGATATCAGCCGGGAGTGCCGGCCCGAGGCCTTGTCGGTCTACGCCCGCTATACCCGCCGTGGCGGCCTGGACATTAATCCCTTCCGTACCAGCTATACCCAGGCAGCTCCCGCCAATCTGCGCACTGCCCGGCAGTAGCGTGTTGTGGCTGCGGGATTGCCGTGGCGGTCTAAACTGAGTAGTGCCGACCGCCCTAATGCTCAGGAATCCCCCATGCCGCAAGCCCTGTCCGATGCCGAAGCCGCACAACTGCTGAAAAGCCTGACGCTGCCGCCGCTACCGCAAAGCCTGGCCGAGTTCCGCCAGGCCAGGGCGGCAGGGGCCGACTTGGCCGACATGAGCGATTTGATAGGCCGCGATCTCAGCCTCGCCGCTGCGGTGCTCAAGATCGCCAACTCGCCCGCTTTTGCCAGCCGCCAGCTCAACAACCTGCAAGATGCAGTCATGGTCCTGGGGGCAGACAACCTGGACATGGTGGTGACCAGTGTGACGCTCAAGGCTGCCATTCCGCTGGCCCCCATTCTGCGTGCATTCTGGGATGACGCCACCCAGATTGCCGCCATTGCTAGCCATCTGGCGCGGCGCTGGGATCTGATCAAGCCGGAGCAGGCGTATCTATTCTGCCTGTTCCGCGATTGCGGCATTCCGGTGCTGACACAGCGCTTTCCCGCCTATATCGCCACCCTGGCCCGGGCGATGGAAGATCCGGCCAACTTTATCCGCATCGAGATGGACAGCCGCTCAACCTCTCATGTGGTGGTGGGTTATCTGCTGGCGCGTTCCTGGTTCATGCCCTCGGCGATGAACGAGGCAATCCTGCATCACCATGATTTCGACCAGCTCGGCGACGACCACCTGCTGGAATCAGAATCGGCCCGCCTGATTGCACTGGCACGCCTGGCCGAATACCTGCTTTACAGCCGCCTGCGCCGCGATGCCGACCCACACTGGCCGCATATCCAGGCTGCCGTGCTGGCCGAACTGGGCTTTGACATCAGTTTGATGAGTGAACTGACCGAGGTGGCGACCGAGGCCCTCAAATAGCCCGCAGCACCGGCATCACCAGCGCAGCCGCTCGAAACTGAAAGGTGCGGCTGGCGAGGGCTGGACGCCTTTCAACCTGGCATCATGCGCCAGTGCCGCCTTGGGGTAGGCCAGTACGGCCCAAGGGGCCGCCGTCAGGAAGTGCTGTGCCGCCGCCTCGTACAGCTTGGCACGCTTGGCCTGCTGCGGCATGGCGCGGGCGGCATCTATCAGGCTATCGAACTGCTTGTCGCACCAGCGCGCCGTACTGGTCTGCGCGGCATCGCAGGTCAAGAGATTGCCATACAGCTCATCAGGGTCCAGGCTGTTCATCCAGCCTGATATCACCGTAGCGTGCTCACCCAGGCGACCCCGCCGCCCCAGCTCGGCCGCCTCCATGGCCACCAACCGGGTCTTGACGCCCAGCTTGGCCCAGTCGGCCTGCACCAGTTCGGCGGTCAGGCGCGGATTGACATTGGAAGCCCCACCGCCCACCCTGGCCCAGATGCTGGTTTCAAAGCCATGCGGGTAGCCCGCCTCGGCCAGCAGCTTGCGGGCTTGCTCCAGCCTGGGCGCTATCGGTGGCTGGCTGGGCGCACCCCATAGGGTGGCGGGCGCGTAGGGCAGCATGCCCGTAGCGGCGCGCCCTTCATACACGGCCTGCACGATGGCTGCGCGGTCTATCGCCAGGCTGAGTGCCTGCCGCACCCGCACATCGTTGAAGGGCTTCTTCTGGCTGTTGAACGCCAGAAACGATGTGATCTGCGGTTGATAATGCACCACCCTGATCTTGGGTGCATCGCTCAGCGCAGCCACATCCTGCGGGCGCAGGCTCTCGCTCAGGTGGCATTCGCCAGCGCGGAGCTTCTGCATGCGCACCGAGGCATCGGGGTTGATGCTGAAAATCAGCTTGTCCATGGCAGGCCGACCCCTGAAATAGGCCGGGTGGGCGGCATAGCGTATGACGGCGCCCTTCTCGTACTTGAGCATTTGATAGGGCCCTGTGCCCACAGGCTCGCTGCTGAGCTTGGCCAGTTGCCCCGCCAGCGCCAGGCGGTTACCGTATTCGGCCGAGACAATGGACATCGGCCAGGATGCCATCAGCGCCGGGAAAGGCGCATAGGGCTTGGCCAGCACAAAGCGCACCGTGTAGGCATCGACCTTCTCACTGGCCCGTATCAACGCCCCCCAATCGCCAGACAGCGCGGCCGGGAATCCGCCCGGCGCCGTGGCGGCGCCAGGGTGGCTGGTCACGATCTGCCGACGTACGCTCCACAGCACATCGTCGGCATTGAAATCACGGCTGGGCTTGAAGCCGGCGGTGGTATGGAACTTCACACCACGGCGTAGCTTGAAGGTCCAGCTACGGCCATCGGCCGACATGCTCCATTTTTCTGCCAGCTCCGGCACCAGCGCACCGGTAGCCGGTGCATAACCCACCAGGCGGTTATACAGGGGGTAGGCGGCGGCGCGGTGGGTTGCGGCGGTATCCGACAGGGCCGAGTCAAACCCGTCCGGTTCGGCATCGGCGCAAAACACCAACGGCTGGGCCGCCAGGGGGTTTACTGCCAGGCCACTGCAAAGCAGAGCCAAGCCTAGGCGAGAGCGAAACAACATCAACTGAACCACCCCTTCAATGCTGGCAATACGGCGCATGCCGTGCCGGCCCTGTATTGATCTGCCCTGCCGCATATCAGCGCCCCGGCGCTTGCACAGGTAACACAGGCAGGGCTACCCTCAAACACGCCGTATTATCCAGCGCCAGGCAGGCTCAAGCTGTGATCCGGCCAACACTCAGCGCAAATAGGCCAGCGCCTGCTCATGCAGGGCAGCAGTTGCCGCCACCAGTACGCTGCCATCAGAGTCCTTGTTCAGCTCGCCGCCTAGCCAATCCGTCATCGTGCCACCAGCACCCTGTACCACAGGCACCAGGGCGGCAAAGTCATGCAGCTTGAGGCCGCTCTCCACCACCAGGTCATAACCACCGCAGGCCAGCAGGGCATACAGGTAGGCATCGCCGCCCCATACGGTAAAGCGGCAGCGTGCCTGCAGGCCAGCAAAGCGCTCGCCTGCGGCGGCCTGCAGATATTGCGGCCCGGTCGAGCCCAGCCGGGTAGCAGCCAGATCCGTGATATCCGAGGTTTGCACCACGCTGCCATTGAGGGTGCTAGGCTGGCCCGCCACCCCCACCCAACGCTCGTTCAACACCGGTTGATCGATGATGCCCAGCACCGGCTTGCCATGGTGGAGCAGACCGATCAGGGTGCAGAAGGTCGGCCTACCCACGATAAAGCTCTTGGTGCCGTCAACCGGGTCCAGCACCCAGACCCACTCTGCCTCATCCCGTTCGCGCCCAAACTCCTCGCCGATGATGCCGTGTTCCGGCGCATGCTCGGCCAGCAAGGCACGCATGGCCTGCTCCGCGCCACGGTCCGCCAATGTGACCGGGCTGGCATCCAGCTTGTCGTCTACCGCCAGACGGGTGCGGTAGTACGGCAGAATGACCGCACGGGCAGCATCGGCCAGGCGCTGGGCCAGGGGCAGGAAATCGGCGGGAAGGCTCATGGACTATCCTGGTGCAAAAACAAGGGAGCCGCCATCTTAGAGCCTGTTCAATATCTTTTCACCTCGCCACCGACTTGCCGCAATCCATTTAGCGCCCGTGCCCGCGTTATTTGCCCGGCTTGGATGGCTTGAGCTTGCCTGTCAGGCGGTCCAGCACATCAGGTACCAATCGCTCGGCAAACCCGAACAGAAAGCTCCATACCGCCAGCTTGGCCAGTTCATGCCCGCCTGTAGTCAAGGGGATGCTGGGCCAGTCGGCCGACTTGAACTGGGGAATCAGGCTGGCATTGAGCGCCGGGCTGAACAACTGGGTAAACAGGCCGCTGGCCAGCAGGCTATAGCCCACCAGGGCAAACAAGCCTGCCAGCAGCATGCCTTGCACCACACTGTCCTGCCCTACGTCCAGCGCACAGAGATTACCCAGGGCGGTGCCCTGGCTGGCGTCGCCGCCTTGCGATGGGCCTGGCGATTGCGCGCGCCTTGCAATGCTGGCATAGCCGCCACTGATACCCAGCCAGGCCACCATGCTCAGCAGCGCCAGCCCCTGCCAGCCGAACAGCATACCACTCCAGCTCACCAGCACCGCAATGGCCGTCACCGCCCACAGGGTAGCGGCCAGCCTGCGGCGTAACCGCCAGGCCTCCTGCTCGCGCAGCAGGTTCTTGCGGAAAGCCCATTGCCGTTCCGACTGAAGATTTAACGCCCATGCCCGCAGGCGCGGTTCGTAGTCCTCTTGTGCCGGATCGGGCAAGGCAGCGGCGGTCTGGTGAAACAATTGGCCGAGGATGCCGGCTCGCTGTTCCAGCTGGTAGAGCGGCATCAGTTGCACCACCCACAGTTCCAGCGTAAACAGTTGCTGCCAGTCCAGCGTATCGCTGCTGTTGGCCAGGGCTGCAGCTTCGCCATAACGGGGTAGCTGTACAGCCTCAAGCGGCAAGGCCCGAAAATCTGCCACGACTTGATCGACATAGGGGCCGCCCACGGCTCTTACCTGTGCCAGGGGACGATAGGTACGGCTGCCAGCCATGGTTTGCTCCTCCTCGGTTAGGGCCTCATCCTCACCCAGGGTGGGGATGTGCCGTTTTTTGTCTGTACAGCATCAACAGCCACTGGCCCAATTGCAAGCAGCAGCCTTAATCGGCGAAAATTTTGCTTCATCCTCCCAACGGATTCCCCATGCGCCCTGCCTTGTTGCTGCTTGCCTGCCTGACCTTTGCCCAAGCCCAGACAGTAGAGGAAGCCCGGCTGCAGCAGGTTGCCACCCGCCTGCCCGCCCTCAATACCGCTTTTGCCGGCCTGACCCAGGATTTTGCCCATGACTGGGCAAACAGCCGCGATGCGCTCGAAGCCACCCGCATTGCCCGCGAATATGGCCGCAGGCTCTGGCTGGGCGCCAAGGCCAGGCTGCATGAACAAGGCGATTTTGATGACAGACCGCTGTATTGGGCCAGGCTGGCGCTGACCCGCACCATGCGGGACAACAAGCCCGCCTTCCCCCTGTTCGAAGCGGACCGGGCGGCCGCCATCGCCTCACTGGAGCAATCCAGCCGTGGCATGGATGAAATCCGCTACGACCCGGACCGCAAGATCAAGCGCATCCTGCTGACGGGTTTTGATCCCTTTGCGCTGGAACGCAATCTGGACCAGAGCAATCCCTCCGGCGTGACAGCCTTGCTGCTGGATGGCGAGGAAATCGTCGTCAATGGCGAACGCGCACGGGTGGAAGTGGCCGTCTTTCCGGTGCGCTATGCCGATTTCGATGCCGGCATGGTGGAAGACTTCCTCACACCCTGGATGGCCGGCCCACGCACCCAAGCCACCAGGCCTGCGGCGGTAGGCAAGCTGCCAGCGGCGGGGCAACCCCAGGTGGATATGGTGGTCACCGTCAGCATGGGACGCGAGCAGTTCGATCTGGAGCGCTATCCCGGCCTGCGCCGCTCAGCCAAGGCTACCGATAACCTGGCGGCCCTCAGTGGCGGCAGTCGCGCTGCGCCGGTCATACCCTTGCTGCACGGCCTACCACTGGCCGGTCCTGAGTTCGTCGAGTTTTCCCTGCCGGTAGCCGCCATGCAGACTGCCAGCGGTCCCTACAAGGTGCAGGACAATCGCTGGGTGCGGGTGATGCCGGATACCCGCATGGCCGCTGGCGGCCTTGCCGCCCTCTTTGGCAAGACCGCAGTTGAAGGGGGCGGCGGCGGCTACCTGAGCAATGAGATCTCCTATCGCTCGGTACGGCTGCGCAACCAACTGGGGCTGGCGCAATTACCGGTTGGTCACATCCATACGCCCGCCATCCAGGCCTTTGAGCCCGCCAAGACCGCCGACATCACCAAGCAGGTGCGGGAAATGCTGAAGGCCGCCATCAAAACACTGTAGCGGCCGGATGCTCAGGCCGGCAGCAACTTGAACGCGACACCAGGGCAGCTTAGCGGCTGCGCATGCAGCTTGCCGCCCGGTGCCGGGACAGCACCCAGCACCACATCATGCAACTGGCCGGTATAGCGCACTGTGTAGGGCCCAGGCTTGCCCATGTCGTAGACCAGGCCCAGATCCACCTCGACCTGCAGGGTCTGGCCGGCGGTGAGCTTGCGATAGTCCACCGGCTGTGGCGCCCCCCGCTTGAACATGGGCCCTTGGTATGCAA
Source organism: Chitinimonas sp. JJ19 (assembly GCF_036961565.1). Lineage (NCBI taxonomy): Bacteria > Pseudomonadati > Pseudomonadota > Betaproteobacteria > Neisseriales > Chitinibacteraceae > Chitinimonas > Chitinimonas sp. JJ19. The sequence continues at coordinate 43,467 of NZ_JBAMDD010000019.1, read as the reverse complement.
GCTCGCCAGCAGGCCCGCGCACGCTCAGGAAGCGGCCTCTCAGGCCTTCCAGCGGGGTGTTCCAGGCCAGCACCCAGACATCCTGCGGGCTGCGGTTATGCAGGCTGAAGCCCAGCATCACCGGCTGCCCCAGCTTGGCGGTGGGTGGCGCCAGCAGTTTGCACTCAAGCATGGGTAGGGACGCCGCCTGGGCCAAAGGAATCAGAAGGAAAAAACCGGCCGCGCAAAGCGGCCGGATCAACAGGGGTATCTTCATGTCGGCTCGATGCCAGACCGGAGAGGACAGAGCAGGTGGCCAGGGGAGTAAGCCACCTGCCCCATCGTCACCTTATGGCAGGTAAGGCGTGTTTTCGGTGAAGTACTCGTGGCTATCGGCGTTATCCAGCGCCTTGGTCGGGCTCTTCTTGGCCAGGCTCTTGGCAGCGGTCTGGCCATAGGCGTGGTCATCGGTGCCGGCTACGACATTGAAGTGCGACAGCTCATGCACAATGGTGCCGCCACGCGAGTCGGTACCGGTGTTGGCAGCCGCCCAATAGGCACCGCACAGGTAGATCTTGTACGGCTGGGTTGGATAGACATAAGCGAAGGTGCCGCTCTCGGTGCAGGAGCAGTCAAACACCAGGGGCTTGGTATCCAGCGCATCCTTGATCTTCACGAAGTGCGACTTGGCCGTGTTCCAGTTGGTGCTGGAATACTTGCCGAACCAGGTGACATAACGGGTAGTGCCCGACGGTGTCCCGTTCAGGTAGCTGACCGAGCCATTGGCGTAGGAGATGGCTGCCGACACACCGCTGTTGATCTGCGACTGACGGGTGGCTGAGCAGTTGCTGGCATAGGACACGCTGGACGCGGTGATGCGATCCAGCAGAGCCGACAGCTTGCGGCCTTCCTCGGCCTGCCTCAACAAGGGGCTGCTGCGGCCCTCTACCCACAATGCCACATCGTTCGATTGCAGCATCTCCGACTCGACTGCAGCCTCGATACCTGCGGCCGCAGCGGTCTCGTTGATGCCCTTCAGCGGACGCTTGAGCATGCGCTCGCTATCGGCGGCAAAGCGGATGCTGTAGTTACCGCTTTGCGACATATCGTAGACAGAGGAGAGCTTGACGCGGCTGCTGATGGTCTGGCCGGGGCGAACCGTGATCAGGTCGGCAGCCGTCGGGGCACGGCGCTTGACCAGCGGGCCGAGATACTCGACCGGCTTGCCATCACGGCTGACTTCGAACATCGGGTCTTGCATGCCGTTGCCTGCCACGTACCACTTGTACAGGTAAACGGGCTGACGGCCCTCATTGGTGTAGCGTACATCGACTTCCACATCCTGCGTGGCCATGGCGGACACGCGGGTGGAGGCGACGCTGACGCGCAGATCCTGCGCCTGAACCAGTACCGGTGCTGCGAGTGCAGACATGACGGCCATTGAAACAATCCAGCGGTGTTGCATAGTTGCTCCTAGTTCTCACCTTGTTATGTTGGCTGCCTGTGGCAGCCGCTCCTGCCCCTGTGCTGCGTTTTTATTTCGGGGCTCCAATATGGTTAGACTAGGGAAAACCCACATACAACTTGTACGTTTGTCCAGTGGATCAAATGACACAGCCACCTGGCAAGCACGCCATTGGTCAGGCCAGGCGCCGAGATAGGCAGCGGCCCGCAACCCGCAGGGGCTGTCCAGTCCAAGCTAGCTGAGTGGCAAGCTGCAGAAAAATCCAGCACGATTGATTGACGTTTACGTCAATGTGAAGTTACAAAGCTAGCCAGCAATGCAGCACACCCTACAAGGTGCTTCGCGCAAACCCGGTTCCCGCGCCGCCACCTTACCCAGGCAAGGCTGCAACCATCCATAACAAGGAGCGAGACATGACCGAGAATGTAAAACTGCTGATCAACGGCGAATTCACCGAATCCAGCACCAGCCAATGGCAAGAGGTACGTAACCCGGCCACCCAGGAGGTCTTGGCCCGCGTGCCCATGTGCGGCAGTGATGAAGTCGCCCAGGCGGTAGCCGCCGCCAAGGCAGCCTTCCCGGCCTGGCGCGCCACGCCGATTGCCGAGCGGGCCCGCGTGTTCCTGCGTTTGCAGGCCTTGATACGCGAGCACATGGATACGCTGGCCGCCACCCTGACCCGTGAGCAGGGCAAGACCCTGGCCGATGCCAAGGGCGATGTATTCCGCGGACTGGAAGTGGTGGAGCACGCCTGTTCGGTCGGCAGCCTGCAGATGGGTGAGTTCGCCGAGAACGTCGCCGGTGGCGTCGATACCTATGCCATCCGCCAGCCGCTGGGCGTCTGTGCTGGTATCACCCCGTTCAATTTCCCCGCCATGATTCCGCTGTGGATGTTTCCCATGGCCTGCGTGACCGGTAATACCTTTGTACTCAAGCCCAGCGAGCAGGACCCCATGACCCCCATGCTGCTGGCACAACTGGCCCAGCAGGCCGGCTTGCCCAAAGGGGTGCTCAACGTGGTGCATGGCGGCGTCGATGCGGTCAACGCCCTGTGCGATCACCCCGATATCAAGGCCATCTCCTTTGTCGGCTCGGTTGGGGTCGGCACTCATGTCTACCGCCGCGGCAGCGAACACGGCAAGCGGGTACAGGCCATGCTGGGCGCCAAGAACCATGCCGTTTTCCTGCCCGACGCCAACAAGGAGCAAACCCTCAATGCCCTGGTGGGTGCCGCCTTTGGGGCCGCAGGCCAGCGCTGCATGGCCATCTCGGTGGCGGTACTGGTAGGCAAGGCGCGCGACTGGATACCCGAGATCGTGGCGCGCGCGCAAACGCTCAAGGTCAGTGCCGGCCATGAAGCCGGTGCCGACCTCGGCCCCCTGATCAACCGCCAGGCCCTGGCGCGGGTAGAGAAGCTGATAGGCCAAGGCGTGGAGGAAGGCGCCAAGCTGGAGCTGGATGGCCGCAACCCCGTTGTAGCGGGCTACCCCGACGGCAACTTCGTCGGCCCCACCATCTTCTCGGGCGTCAAGGCCGGCATGCAGGTGTACGAGCAGGAGATTTTTGGCCCGGTGCTGTGCATCGTCGAAGTCGACACACTCGACGAGGCTATTGCCTTCGTCAATGCCAACCCCTATGGCAACGGTACGGCCCTGTTTACCCAGAGCGGCGCTGCCGCACGCCGCTTCCAGCACGACATCGATGTCGGCCAAGTGGGTATCAACGTGCCTATCCCGGTGCCAGTTCCCTTCTTCAGCTTTACCGGCTCGCGCGGCTCCAAGCTCGGTGATCTCGGCCCCTATGGCAAGGAAGTCATCCGCTTCTACACCCAGACCAAGACCGTGACCGCCCGCTGGTTCGACGACGAAGCGACCGCCGGCCCTGTCAACACCACCATCTCGCTGCGCTGATCTCCAAGGAAACCCCGATGACCAACGCTTGCCATATCGCCTTTATCGGCCTGGGCCACATGGGTGGCCCCATGGCCGCCAACCTGCTCAAGGCCGGCCACACGCTTACCGTATTCGACCTGATGCCGGCTGCTGTCGAGGCAGCCGTGGCATTGGGGGCCAAGGCTGCCCCCAATGCCCTGCACGCCGTCACCGAAGCCGACGTCGTCATTACCATGCTGCCCGCCAGCCAGCATGTAGAGGCCCTCTACCTGGGTGAAGGCCGGCTGATACACGCCGTCAAGCCAGGCGCCCTGGTGCTGGAATGCTCCACCATCTCGCCCGAGGTGGCACGTGCGGTCCATGCCGCAGCCAAGACCCGTGGCGTGGCCATGCTCGACGCCCCGGTATCAGGTGGCACCGCTGGCGCCACTGCCGGCACGCTCACCTTCATCATCGGTGGCGAGGCCGCCAATCTGGAACGCGCCCGCCCCTTGCTGGAAGCCATGGGCAAGAACCTGTTCCATGCCGGTAGCGCAGGCGCGGGCCAGGTGGCCAAGATCGCCAACAACATGCTGCTGGCCATCCACATGATAGGCACGGCCGAAGCACTCAACCTCGGCGTGGCCAACGGCCTGGACCCCAAGGTACTGAGCGATATCATGCGCGTCAGCTCTGGCGGCAACTGGAGCCTGGAAAAGTACAACCCCTGGCCAGGGGTGATGGAGAATGTACCCGCCAGCCGTGGCTATGAAGGCGGCTTTGGCGTGGACCTGATGCTCAAGGATCTGGGCCTCGCCATGGAGGCTGCCTTGGCCAGCAAATCCAGCACACCGCTGGGCAGCCTGTCGCGCCAGCTCTATGCCCTGCATAGCAGCCAGGGCCATGGCGGGCAGGATTTCTCCAGCATCCAGCAATTGCTCAAGCGCAGCTGAGCACAGGCGCAACCGGGCCAAGTGGAAGGTACCGTCAGCAGACGGTATCCTCCGCCAATAGTGAGTTCGCTCACCACAGAGCGGAAAGTGCCCAACCCACATTACCCGGCGCGCAGGCCATTTCGCCGTATCACCCACGCCCCTGCAAACTGGCAGAATGGCGCGCACACTAACCTGAGGGAAAATATGCTAGTTGAGATAGCTATTGGTGATGCCTACGGCGCCGGGTTCGAGTTTTGCGAGCGGGCGAAAATTACGCAATACAACGATCTCACTGCTTACCAGCAACACTATCTAGGCATGCCTGCCGGTTCTTACACCGACGATACCCAGATGAGCATTGCGATCGCCGAGTTAATGCTGCATCACCTTGACTGGAGCCCTACCCATATTGCAGACGGATTCGTCCGTGCCTTTAAGCGCGACGAGCGTCTAGGTTATGCCAAAGGTCTGCATCAGTTGTTAACTGAAGTAGAGGATGGTGCCGCCCTGCTTGCCACCCTCCGCCCAGACAGCAGCCGTAACGGTGCAGCCATGCGCTCAGTCCCTCTGGGCTTGGTAAAAGATCAACAAGCGATGGAACAGCAATGCAGAATGCAGGCCCAACTAACCCATAACACGCCAGGGGGTGTGGTCTCAGCCTTGGCAGTCGCTTATGCCGGTCACTATTTGGCCTATCAACTTGGGCCGGTCGACCAATTAACCACATTTGTTTCGGAAAAGACCGCGCATGCTTGGCGCAACGACTGGGACGCCGAGGTTGAATGCGATGGCATCCAGACCGTCCACGCCGTAATGACTGTCATGTCCCAGCATCGTTCCTATGCAAACATCCTGCGACATAGCGTTGCGCTGGGCGGTGATGTAGACAGTGTCGCAGCCATTGCGCTGGGCCTGGCATCCTTGAGCGCGGCATACCAACGTGATCTACCGGCGCATCTGTACACCGGCCTGGAGCAAGGTAACTATGGCATGGCGTACTTGCGAGAGTTGGACGCGAGGCTCAGTGCGCAGTTTGGGCTACCCCTACTGGCTGGCAACAGCTAAAAAAAGCGCCCACCAGGGGCGCCTCAGTCAGGGAGATCAATCATGCGAGGAAAACACCGGAGCGGTTTGCGCTGCCGCTCCGGCTGCGGCAAGGCTTAGAACTGGTACTGCACGCCGGCCGAGTAGGCATTGATACGCTGTTCACCGCCGGCCTTCAGGCGATCGTAATCGGCGCGTACTGCCCAGTTCTTGTCCAGCTTGTAGCTGGCACCCACCCCATAGGTCAGGCCATCCTTGGCAGCATTGCCCAGCGTATCGCCGGTGCGGGCATAACCGAGCTTACCGTTGACCTCTATCTGCTCATTCACCGGCAGGATGCCGACGGCGCGGACATTGGCAGTCTGATCCGCCATGCCGGTGCGCTCCTTCAGGCCGGTGTAGCCGCCCTCGACAGCAAAGTTGTCACTGAGCCGGTAACCGACGCCAGCGCCTATACCGTTGGCGACCTGTTTGTTGGCGTGGGTTTCACGGGCATGGGTGGCTTGGCCGAATACGTACACGCCATTGGCGTCGGCCATGGCCGGCACAGCACTCAGGCCGGCGATCAAGGCGCTCAGGGCGATGGTCTGTTTGGTCATGGTCTTCATGGTCCTACTCCTTCAGAGTTTGCAAAGTAAGCCGGCTTCCGGCCGGCGGTGGCCTTGTCGTTCTTGCCACGGTTTGCATTCTCCCGTTTGACCAAACAGCGATAAATAAGCCAAACTTCAATTCATAGTTTAATAAACATGAACAATTAAAAGGAACTTTTGCCATGGATCGCTTTCGCGCCATGCAGACCTTTGTCCGCGTTGCCGAGACTGGCAGCTTTGTGCGCGCTGCTGAGGCCATGGGGCTATCCAAGGCTTCCATCTCCCTGATCATTTCGGAACTGGAAACCGAGCTGGGCGCCCGCTTGATGCAGCGCACCACCCGCAAGCTCTCGCTCACCGAGGCTGGCCAGGCCTACTTGGCACGTTGCCAGGACATACTGGAAGCGGTAAACGAAGCCGATGCCATGCTGACCGCCAGGCAGACCGAAGCACGTGGGGTATTGCGTGCCTATGCACCACTCAGCTTCGCCCAGCACCATATCGTGCCGGTGCTGCCGGCCTATCGGGCGGCTTTTCCGGAGGTACGCATCGACCTGGTACTCGGCGCACGGCCGGTAGACATGGTGGAAGAAGGATTCGACCTTGCCCTGCTGTTCGAGCAGCAGGGCCTGGCCAGCAGCCTGGTGGCCAGGCGTCTGGCCTACTCCGACCTGATACTGTGCGCAGCGCCAGGCTATCTGGCCCAGTACCCACCGCTCGACACACCAGCAGACCTTGAAGGACAGCAACTGCTGGCCAGCGGCAACTGGCTGGATAGCCGGCTTTACCGTGGCACTGAAGAAACCGTGAACGTGCGCTGGCCCACCCCCGCCCTATCGTGCAACACCCAGGATGTGCTGCGTGCCAGCGCGGTGGCCGGCATGGGTATCGCCATCCTGCCCTCCTATGTAGCCAGCGAATCGCTACGCCTGGGCGAGCTGGTGCGGGTGCTGCCGGCGTGGCGTGCCGGTCGGCTGGACCTTTGCCTGGTCTTCCCCAGCCGCCGATTCCTCTCTGCCAAGGTCAGAGGGGCCGCCGACTTCATCCTGGCCCGCTTTGCCGAGTTTGCCGGCTCAGCCGGACAAGACCCATGGCTGGCCGCCGCGCAGCCTGCTTGAGGGCGGCAGCTACCAGCTAGGCGCAATCGCCAGGCCGATAACCGGCTCCTTACTGGCGATCTCGCCTATCAGCCGCGCTGCGCCGGTATCGAGGTCCACCAGATACAGATTGGGCGCCCTGCTGCCAACAGGGCGGAACGCCGCAAAGGCAGCGTTATCCTTCCAGCTGATATCAAAGCCCACGCCCCCTTCGGGCTGCACACCGAGCTTGCCCACGGTGTAAAGCTTGCCGCTATTGGGGCCTACCGGTGGTTGCACTCCCTCCCACGTACCTTGGGTTACCAGCGTGCCTGCCGCTGCGTCTATAGCGAAGTTGGTGGTTCCGGTTTTACTGACCTTGCTGTACGTGTAGGCCGCGCCAGCGATCAACGGCTTCTGCCCCATCGCTGGGTCGCCGTCGACATAGGCCAGCCGTGCATCCTGCTGCACACCCTCGGCAGTTGCGTCACCATCCAGCTGCGCGCCGGTATCGGGATGTAGACGCAAATTCACACCATCGTGGTTGACCACGCGCACCCTATCCACCACCGGATTGAAGTCCACCCCCCACTCCCCTGCTGCAGGCAGGGCGACACCCGTCGCCGCCACAGCTGTCGCCTGACCATTGCTTGGCTCAATGACATAGAGCCGGCCACTGCTGGTCAAGCCGTAGAGCTTTTCATTGGTGGAACGGAAATCGATGCCTACCAGCCGTTCACCTGCAGTCAGGCCACTGATCGATAGTGTCTGCTCTATCTTGCCCGGTACACCCGCATTCAAACGCAGCAACTTGCCACCGGCAGTCAGCACCCAGGCAGTTTCCGGTCTGGCTTGCTGGGACGGGACGGTCGCGCAGGCCGCAAGCAGGCTACAGGCAAACAGCGGAACAAGACGGTTCATCGCCTATCCTTTGTATCGTTCAATGCCAGGTCAGCAGTAGCCTTACGTTAGACAATCGCACTGTACTTCGCCAGTTAGCAGATAGGCCCGCCGACGATGCGCAATCCGCACCCGGAGTAGGAGCGCCCTTGTGCGCACCCGCAAAGACCGATAGTGCCGCCTGGCCAACTGCAGCAAAGTCCGGCTGCCATTGCCTCGGCAGCGCCCAGCTTAGTGGGTCTACCAGGCGTCTCGGACTTCCAGCGCGTCGTCCGCTTACCGATCCCCCCTTGCGCAGAGCACGATCGTTCTCCACAATATGCAGAGAACGAACGTACTCCGCACAGCCGGATCAAGGAGGAAGCATGGCAAGCAGCGAACAGATCGTGCAGCAGTACTGGCAAGCCGCGCACAGGCGCGATTGGGCCGGGTTTGCGGCACTGCTCGATGAAAACGTGGTCTATGAGGTTCCGCAGACCCGCGAGCGCATCCGGGGGCGTAATCACTACCTGGATTTCAACATCACCTTCCCCGGTGATTGGCAGCTCAGGGTAGACCGCGTGATCGGCAATGCGCAGCAGGCGGTTTCGCGCATCACCTTCTTTGTCGATGGCACCAGTTGCGAGGGCATCAGCTTCTTTACCCTGCAGCACGGTCGCATCACCCACATCCTCGACTACTGGCCCGAACCCTATGATCCACCTTACCGCCATACCGCGCACATCGAGCGTTACTAGCCTTATCTCCCGCAAACAGGATCAGACCATGCTGCACCATATCTCCTTCGGCGTCCGCGAACTGGAACGCTCGGCCATCTTTTACGATGGCACGCTGGCCACTCTGGGCTATATCCGGGTTTGGTCGGACGACGATGCCATAGGCTATGGCCTGCCAGGTGGCGGTGATCTGCTTTGCATCAAGCAAAGGTCCGCTACCCACCCGCCGGGCGCGGGTTTTCACCTTGCCCTGACAGCCTCATCGCACGAGGCCATACAGGCATTTCACACCGCAGCGCTGCAACTGGGTGGGCAAGACAACGGCGAGCCAGGGCTACGTCCCGATTATGGTGACCACTACTATGCTGCCTTTGTGCTGGACCCGGATGGCTACGCACTGGAGGCCGTATTGAATGCCCCCTGCTCCTGCTGACCCGGCTCAGGCCCGCAGATAGCGCAACATGCGGCCGCGATAGGCCTCGCCAGAGGCCTGAGCACCGTCCATCGAGATGTCACTGCAGTCGTAGCCCCGCTCTGCCATCAGTCGGTTGAAATGGCCATGGTTGCCGCGCTTGGGGTCCACGATCAGGACTTCCACTCCGTCATTGGAATGACGGTCGATAAAGGCCGATAGCCAGGCAGGCTGGTCACGCTCATACAGCACATCGCTACCGATGATGAGATCGAACTGGCCCAGGCTGGCATCGCTGCCGTGCCAATCCCCGGTGCGATAGACCATGGGCGGCAGCGCATTCAGGCGCAGGTTTTCCAGCAGAAAGGTCTCGGTCAGCGGGTGCACATCGCTGGCGATCACATCCGCGCCACGCCGATGCGATACCAGGCTGGCCAGCGCCAAACCACAGCCCAGCTCCAGTATGCGGCGGCCATCTACCTGCCGCAGGGCCATTGTGGCAGCCAGCATGCGCGCCGATGGCCAGACCATACCGAACAAAGGCCAGCTTGCCGGCGATATGCCAGCCCGCTCTGCCTCGCCCAATGGGTCGGCAAATTGCTGACGATCCAGCAGCGAGCGTATCTCCAGGTCGGACGTGCCATTGATGGAGACGGATTCGAACTTGACCTGGTAGCCCAGGTGGGCGGTAGGCATGATACTTCCTTGAAGGCGGTACGTGAGTGTTCTGGACGAACAGGCACGACGCCAACCGGAACTCGCTGCGCTGGACTCACGGCACACAGTATGGCCAAGAGCGAGCGCAGGGCCTGTTCCGGCAAGGGCTATGCGGGCTGAACAGGGCAAGGCCCTATGGTACTTGCTTTGCCTTACCCTGTCCCGACGGCGTACTGCGATCAAACTGCGCCAAGGGCCGGCCGGCGGCGGAATCCGCTATCAGCTGCAGCAAACGCCTCTGCCGGGTCGGCTCCTGCTTGGCACTGATTACCCACCAACTGGCGCTACGCTGGTACCAGGGCGCCTGAAGCTGGAAGTAAGCCCAGGCCGCCGGATTGGCCTGCAGTTGCTGCAGGTAGCCATCGGTCAAGCTGGCATGCTCACGCTCATAGGAATACACCACCGATTTTTCAGCCTGCCTGGCCTCAAATGCCGCCAGGCCCGCCGCCTGCATGCGCCCCTCCGCCTGCAATTCCGCCACGCGACCGATATTGATGGCGCTCCAGATACTGCTGCGTTTGCGTGGCGTAAAACGTATGGCGTAGCTGACCTCATCCACACGCTTGCGTATCCCATCTATCCAGCCTACGCACAACGCCTCATCCACCGATTCCGGCCAACTGATGCTGGGTAGGCCAGATTCCTTCTTGTAGAACCCCACCCATTGCACAGTCGCCGTGGCATGGTGTTGCCTCAACCAGTCGCGAAAATCAGCCGGGGTTGCGAAGTAGCGCAGGTCTTCGATTTCCATGAACAAGGACCCAGTCAAAGGGAGGCCGGTAGGGTATCGGCCTTCAGCAAGCCCGAATAAGCCAGCACGACACCGAACAAAGGCACGGAGATCGCCACCGAGAACTGATAGCGCCCATCAACAATACGTTTGCGCGCGCGCGTCCGGGGCAGGCACCAGCGCGGCAAGGACAGGCGCCCCAAACGGACAGCGCGGGTCTGCCAGTGCCATCCCCCCTCGATGACCTCTACCCCCAGTTGCAGCCCGATGGCACCACTTTGTTCAATCCAGTAGCCGCTGGGCCAGTGCCCCCTGGGCACAAACAGCGAGCGGAACCAGTGCTTGCCGTCAAAACAGCGATCCCAGTGCAAACCATCTCCACCTGGCCGGATATGCACGGCCAGCGTATGCGGTGCTAGGTCAGTCGGTACCCCCAGCTTGGCCGCCAGGCGTCGCCCCACCAGACCCGCCAGTCCTTTACCGAAAACGATATCGACTGGCCCGCTGAGCAGGCCGCCCTGCAGGTGCAATGCCTGCAGCAAAGGATGCAAGCGGGCGAACTGCGGGCCCAGCCAGTCGTGCACCAGGTTGTGATCGCTGTTGACGGATAGGGGAGCGGGCATGGCAAGGTCAGTGGGCGTGAGCAGGCTGCATCATACGCCACCGTCGCAGGGGGTGGCATCAGGCGAGCCGGATGCCGGCGTCGCCTTGCCTGTTCACGTTGCTCTGCCACCAGTACCGCAGGACGGTCGATACCCTCAATACTCCCAGAACACCCGCTGCAGATTCTGGCTGTCACTGAACTGGCTCAAGGCCACCGCCGCCAGTATGCGGGCCTTCTGCGGATTCAGATCGTGCGCCACCACCCAGTCGTGCTTGTCGTCGGGCTGCTCCGCGTTGCGCAACACAAAGCCGGCCGGCACCCTGGCAGAGCGGATGATCTGCACGCCCTTGCCCCGCAGGTTTTGCAGGGTAGGTACTATCCTATCGGCCACCGAGCCATTGCCCGTACCCGCATGGATGATGGCGCGTGCACCCGCTGCCGCAGCGGCCTCGTACAGGCTGGCAGGCACATTGCCATAGCCGTAGACAATTTCTACCGGCGCCAGCTGGTCCAGCTTGTCGATATCGAACTCGCTATTCATGGTGTGGCGTTTCACCGGTGCGCGGAACCAGTAGTTCCGACCTTCCACCACCATGCCCAGCGAGCCCCACTGGCTGGCAAAGGCATTGGTCTTGATATTGATGCCCTTGCCCACATCGCGGCCGCTGTCGATCTGGTCGTTCATGGTCACCAGCACGCCCTTGCCCCTGGCATCACGGCTCGCCGCCACGACCACGGCGTTGTAAAGATTCAGCGCACCATCGGCCGACATGGCCGTACCAGGCCGCATCGAACCAACCACGACGATGGGCTTGTCGGTATGGACCGTGAGATTGAGGAAATAGGCCGTCTCCTCCAGCGTGTCAGTACCGTGGGTGACAACGATGCCGTCCACATCCTGCTGCTTGGCCAAGGCCGAAATGCGCTTGCCCAGCTGCAGCAAATGGCTGTTGGTAAAGCTCTCTGAGGCGATCTGGAACACCTGCTCGCCGCGTACCTGCGCCACACTGGCCAGCTCCGGCACGCTCAGCATCAGCTTGTCCACCGGCACCTTGGCCGCCTGGTAGCTGGCACTGTTGGCTGTGCTGGCACCCGCACCGGCTATGGTGCCACCGGTCGCCAGTATCACCACCTTGGCCTTGTCAGCTGCCCAGGCAGCCGCATTGAACGCGGAGGCCGCCACACCCACCAGCAGCCATCTTTTCCACAGGGTCAGTTCCATCGCTTGTCTCCATCTTGTTGTAAGGATGAAGACAAGCTAACGCCTCAGCACCGGCTGGCAGAATTGGGGGATATCACATTGGGACCGCCCCCATTGGGGTTAGCACCTAGCGCCGACCATAGCCCCAGTCCACCTAGCTCTCGCTGGCTAGCGTCAGAACCCGCCGTTAATGCTCAGGTAAACCTTGCCATGCTTGTTGTCGCCATAGCTCACGGCAAAATAGGCCGGCCCCAGGCGGGTATCGCTACCCACGAACATGGTTCCCGAATACAGCGGCTTGTTGCTGTCCAAGGTGGCATCCAATGGTTGCCATATACGGGCCGCCTCCAGCGAGAAGCCCCAGAACCCGGCAGTGCCCAGCAAGGGCATCAAACGGGTCACATCCTGCGACAGGCGGAACTGGCCGCGGAAGATACGCTCGGCGCGCAACTCATCAATGCCATAGCTGGACAGCCTGAACAGCCCGCCGGCGCGTGGCAGTGCGTTGATTTCCGCCTCGCGGCTGTAGTCGTACTGGGTGTCCAGATAGGCGGACCAGTTACCCCAGCGCTGGGCATGCTTAAGCGTCCACTGCGCCTTGTGATAGTTGGCTTCGCCGCCCAGCTTGGTCAGGTTGCTGTACAGATGCAGGCCGGCAAAACTGCCCTCTCGCGGATAGCGGGCGCTGTCCAGCTGGTCATAGACCAGGCTGTAATGCACCCCACCTTCGTTGCCTCTGCCCTCGCCCAGCGCAGGGTCGCCGGTCGCGCGCGACAGTCGCTTGCGGCTGTATTCCAGCCCTAGCCGCATTTCGCCCCAGCGTCCCCACAAACTGCCCAGGTCCAGCTTGATGCCGCGTTCGGCCAGCCGATACTCGGCCAGACGCTCGCCCTCAAAGTAAATCGGGAAGCTGTCGTTGCTGAAGCGGCCTTGCAGCTCGGTGAAGAAAGTGCCGTCACGGTTCAGTGGCTGGTAGAACTGGGTCGTCAACCCGCGTGATTGCCCCAGGAACAAGCGTGTCTTCCACTCCGCGCCGCCAGCGTTGATCCAGCTACGGCGATACTGGGCACTGAGCTGGAAGGCGGCGTCATCATCGAAATCCGTGCGCAGGCCCAGGCCCAGATCCAGGTAGCCTGGTCCCCAGGGCTTTTCCTTGGGTAGCAGTTGCACGGTTTCGCCATCGCCGTCCCGCACCATGCGGTAGTCTATCTGCTCGAAATCACCGCTGGCGTAGACCTTGCCCAGCTTGTCATGGAAAGCCGGGACATCCAGCGGCTCGCCGGTTTTGACCTCCAGCGCATCCTTGAGCACATTGGGGTTCACAAAGCGGGTGCTGTCCACCACCACCGCACGTACCGGCCCTGGCTGGTAAACACGCCCCGCCAACTGCTGGCGCCACTGCTGCCAGCCCGCCTCATCCACCCTGAAGGCCAGCAAGCTCGGCAGCGCCAGCCTGGCCGCCTCCTCGCCAGCGGCCACCGCATCCAGCGCGTCGGCAAAGGCGGTGGGCGAGAGGCTGCCCAACTGCGGCGTGATCAGGATATCGCGCGTTCCCAGCTGCTTCAGTTGCTCATCCACGTTGCGCTGCATCAACGCCCGCACGGTCTGATCCGAAATGGCCAGTACATCGGTGGTCTGCTTGCGCGTCAGCAACGGTGAGCTGACATCCACCGCGATGACCACATCCCCGCAGAGGCCACGGGCCACGTCTACCGGCAGGTTGCGGGCTATGCCGCCATCCACCAATACCCGGGTATCACGCTCCACCGGCGGAAACACCCCCGGCACCGCCATGCTGGCACGCATGGCAGCCGCCAGGTCGCCCCGCGACAGCACCACCATATCGCCAGTCTCCAGATCCGCCGCCACCGCCCGGTAAGGCACCGGCAGGCCGTCAAAACTGGGTAGTGTCGCGTTGTTCACCAGCTGGCGTATCAGCAAATCCACCTTCTGGGTATTGATGGCGCCCTTGGGAAACAACAGTTGGCCAGTATCCGACACCCCCAGGCCCAGGTTCATCATATTGAACCAGTCGTCCTGCTTATCGCGATAGCTGCGCTGCTGCCGCTGGGGTCGGTCATCCAGCACATCATCCCAGTCTATCTGGCGCACGGTGGCATCCACATCCGCCGCCGAGCGCCCGCTGGCGTAGATGCCGCCGACCAGGGCACCCATGCTGGTCCCTACCACGCAGTCCACCGGCACCCTGGCTTCCTCCAGCACCTTGAGCACACCCACATGGGCCAGCCCACGGGCGCCACCACCACCCAGCACCAGTGCGACACGCGGTCGCTCTGCCGCCTGGGCCAGGCCTACTGCCAACAGGGTCGATATCAAGGCATTGCGGGCTAGTCTGCGCATGGTCGTGGTTGGGTATCAGGTTCAGCGGATTGCAAGGAGGTGAGCATCTCGGCCTTGAGCCAATCAATAAACGTCTGCAGCACCGGGCGATGCGGTGCCGGCGCGGCAGTCACCAGCCAGTATGACCACTGGAACGGCAAAGTCGCCTCGAACAGGCGCACCAGCTTACCGCTGGCCAGGTCATCCTGCACCAGCGAGCGGCGCGCCAGGGCAATGCCCTGCCCCTCGGTCGCCGCCTGTACCAGCAGGCCAGAATCGCTGAACACCAGGCCTTGGGTAGGCTCGGGCAGATCCAAGCCGACCAGGTCGAACCACGGCTTCCAGGGCTCGCCATCCCCCCGCAGCAAGGGCCGGCCAGCCAGTTCAGCCGGTGTGCGCGGCAGGCCGCCCGGCAGGTGGGGGCTGGCGACCACCATGAAGAATTCATCAAGAAAACGCTCGGCATGCACACCGCGCCAGTTACCCGGCCCCAGGCGTATGCCCAGGTCTATGCCGCCTGTCGTCAGTGACTCCAGTGCCTTGGAGGACTGAACCCATAGCTCCACCTCAGGGTAGGCCTCGATAAACCGGCCCAGCCGTGGCGTCAGCCAACGGGCGGTAAACGAGGGCAAGGCCGACACGGTCAGCCTTGGCCGCTCCCGCTCGCGCCTTATCGATTCCAGCTCGCCCCCCACCTCGACCAGCAGGCGGTTCAGCGTAACGGCCAGGCGCGTGCCTTCGGTAGTCAGCGCCAGACCCCGCCCCTGGCGGACAAACAGCGGAAAACCCAGTTGCGCCTCCAGCGACTTGATCTGGTGGCTCACGGCACCGGGCGTCACAAACAGCTCCTCGGCAGCACGCGCCACGCTGCCGGTACGCGCAGCCGCCTCGAAGGCCCGTAGCGCAGGCAGCGAGGGTAAGCGTCCTGGCGTCTTAAACAGTGAATCCAATTCAACTATCCAATGAGAAATCGTCGATTGTGCCTGCGCCCTGCCGCGACCAGAATTCACCTCAAGCAAGGCCAATCTCGGCCCGCAACGCAAGCAAGGAAAGGAGCACGGCAATGTTGTACGAGTTTATAGAATACGAACATCGCTTGGCACAAAAACAAGTACTGACACTGCAGAGTGTCGAAGGTGCCGTGATCGTCTGCGAGCAAGGGGGCCTGTGGCTGACCGAGGAAAACGGTGGTGACATCGTGCTGCAACCCGGCCAAAGCTATCGCCTGCGCGGCGGTGGGCAACTGGTGATCGAGGCCTTGCATACCGCTCGGCTGCAAATCCTGCCAGCCGTACACCAGCACGCCAGAACGGTAGTACAACTAGCTTATGGCGTGGTCAACGACTTGCTCCATGTCATTCGTCGCCCGCTGGCGCAAGTAGTCGGCCACGGTGTACATCGGTCGCAAACCGATGGTCACGCGACACCCGCAAGTGCAGGATGCAAGTGCGCCTGAGGTTCAAGGTGCCGCATGCAGACCCGAAAGGAGCGTCATCATGGATCATCACTATGAAGAGCAGCATTTCGATGAAGCGCACCACGTAGACGACGTACTGGAACCCGTCATCCTGTTCATAATCGGCACCCTGCTGGTGGGCGCCCTGCTGGTGGAAATGTTTGTAGGCGCGCGCAACGAGGCCACGGCCAGCGCCCCCGACACCCGCCCCGCCATCAGCAAACAGACCTGACAGGTAGTGCCCGAGCTACCCGCTGGCGGTATACCACTGCCAGCGGACTTCCTACTGCCCTGTAAGCGCCTGCTCAAGGCACAGGGATATCCGGATACCGACACCCATGGACCAGATCAACTACTACGCCGCCCAACTGGCGTATGAGATGGACGCGGCCGAGCTACGCGGCCTGCTACCCACCGATCAGCATCTTGCGCTGATCGATGCCCGCCATCCCCAGGCCTACACCCTGGCCCATCTGCCTGGCGCCATCAGCCTGCCGGCGCGCCAGCTCACCGCCTTGAGCACCGGCCACCTCGATAGGGAGCGCCTCTATATCTGCTACGGCGACGGTGCCGGCTGCCAGGCTGCCCAGCGCGCTGCACTCAAGCTGGTCCAGCTCGGTTATACGGTGAAAACCCTGGCCGGCGGCATGGACTGGTGGCAACGCCAGGGCTACCCCCTGGAAGGCCTGATCGCCGAGCCCCGCCTGGCCATGGCACACTGAATCCTCATTTTGACGCCTACCAGGGGGCTTCTGGAAACCTCGACTTCGAAGCAAGACCAGACGCGAGTAAAAGCGCACAGCGCAGCATAGGCTGGATAGGTCGGGCGAGTTTCCCCTCGGGCAGCGCCCTATTGCGACGAAAGCAAGGTTTCTGGACGTTCCCTGTCAACCCGCACAGAGAGTCGCCATGATCCAACTGCATTACGCCCCCAGCACCGCCAGCATGATCCCGCATATCCTGCTTGAAGAACTGGGCTTGCCATTCGAACTGATCACCGTGGACAAGGACGGCGGCGAGCTGGACAGCCCCGCCTACCGACAGCTCAATCCGAACGGCCTGATCCCCGTACTGGTAGACGGCGACCTAGTGCTATACGAAACGGCCGCCATCTGCCTGCACCTGACCGATCAACAGGCGGCAGCCGGCTTGGCACCACGGCCCGGCACAGCCGAGCGTGCCCATTGCTACAAGTGGTTGAGCTGGCTTTCCACCACTCTGCAAACCGCCTTGATTGTCTATTTCTACCCAGAACGCTGGGCCAGCACCCCGGCGGCCATCGCCGATGTGCAGGCCCACGCCCAAGCGCGTGTGCTCACCCTCCTGGAACAGCTGGATACCCAGCTCGCCAAGCCAGGCCAGGCATGGCTGCTGGGCCAGGATTACAGCGTGATCGACCTCTACGCTACCGTGCTGTGCCGCTGGACCCGTAACTTCAGCGGCAGGAAAGCGCGCGACTATCCCCATATCGGCCCCTGGCTGCAGCGTGTGCTGGCCCGACCCGCCGTGCAGCGTGTCATGGCCAAGGAAGGCCTGCAGCAACCCTGGGTATAGCCAGGTCGTCAGGGGGCCGCGCCAGGCGATCCAGCCACCCTCAGCGCACGGGTATTGCCGGCCAGATCGAGGCTGCGATACCCGTCGCGCTGCACTCTGCCGACAAGCAGCCATGCCAAGTCGCCACAGTTTGCTTAAACTGGTGCCATTCGCCAGCACGAGACCTACGCCATGCATCTGCTCGCCCACCGTGGCTACCATGCCCACAGCCCCGAGAACACGCTGGACGCCTTTGCCGCTGCATTGCGCCTGGGCTTTGAAGGCATAGAGACCGATGTCCGCGTCAGCGCCGACCACGAGGCGGTGCTGTTTCACAACCGGGTTGCGGCCAATGGCGAACCGGTTGCCGCCCTGACCCGCAAGCAGTTATCCGATGTCTGCGGCTATACCGTACCCACCCTGACAGAAGCGCTCCACGCCTTCCCCCATACCTACTGGAACATCGAGATCAAGACGCCGGCAGCCGCCAGCCTGGCGATTCCCCTGCTCAGCCACTACGAGGACAGCCACCGGCTGCTGGTGACCTCGTTCCGCCATGAGGTAGTCCAGTCCGCCGCCGAGCAATTGAGCGTGGAATGCGGCTATCTCAATGCCCACCGTCCCGCTGCCATCAACAGCCTGCTGCATGCCGCCCTGCCTCGCCCCAATCTGCGCACCCTGGTGTGGGACTGCGAGATTGTCGACCCCGATATCCTGCTGCAAGCCAATGCGCTGGGTTTTCGCAATATCGTCTACGGCGCCAAGACGGCCTACGAGCACCAGTTGATGCGTGAATTTGGCGTGCACGCCATCATTACCGACTATCCCGAGCATGTAGGCCTGCTTGCCTGATAAGCTGAGCGATCACCAGGCGGGTTGTGGTTGCTGGGCCAGCTTGGGCAGGCAGCGCAAGCTGACCGCTTATCGGCTGGTAAACCCATGCCACGACCACACCCAGCCCAGTCTGTCGTCGCTGCATGATGGCCTCCGGCAAGACGGCCATTGGGCTGGGCGGGATAGTCCCAGACGCCGGCCCATGCGGCTCGGCAACTGGCAGACAGGCAAGGAACTCAAATAGCCTGCCGCAGTCCCTACATCGCCCCCGGTTATTCAGGTTAGAATCGCCGCTTTCTTATCTTCCGCCCATCACGGATTCTTCATCATGCTGAATGGCAGTCTGGTCGCAATCGTGACCCCGATGTTCGAGGACGGCAGCCTCGATTTCGCCAGCCTTGAAAAGCTGGTCGAGTTCCATATCGCCGCTGGCACCGCTGGCATCGTCGCCGTCGGCACCACGGGTGAGTCCGCCACGGTAGATGTGGAAGAACATATCGCCGTGATCAAGGCCGTTGTCGCCGTTGCCCGTGGCCGTATCAAGGTTATCGCTGGCACGGGTGCCAATTCGACCCGCGAGGCCATCGAACTGTCCCGTCGCGCCCAGGAAGCCGGCGCGGACATGACCCTGTCGGTCGTGCCCTATTACAACAAGCCCACCCAGGAGGGCATGTTCCAGCACTACAAGGCCATCGCCGAGGCCGTCGCCATTCCCATGATCCTGTACAACGTGCCTGGCCGCACCGTTGCGGACATGAGCAACGACACCATACTGCGCCTGGCTGCCATCCCGAATATCGTCGGTGTGAAGGAAGCCACCGGCGATATCGGCCGTGCTGCCGACCTGGCCATGCGCGCACCCAAGGGCTTTGCCCTGTATTCGGGCGACGATGCCACCGCCCTGGCCTTTATGCTGATGGGGGGCCATGGCGTGATTTCCGTCACCGCCAATGTCGCCCCCCAACTCATGAGTGAGATGTGCGCCGCCGCCCTGCGTGGCGACCTGGCTGCCGCCCGTGCCGCCAACGACAAGCTGCAGGGTCTGCACAAGCAACTGTTCATCGAAGCCAACCCCATTCCGGCCAAGTGGGCCTTGAACCAGATGGGCATGATGCCAGCCGGCATACGCCTGCCCCTGACTCCACTGACTTCCGCCAGTGTTGCCCCCGTGCGTGCTGCCATGCAGCAGGCCGGTATCGAAATCTAAGGGTTATCAACGTCATGATTCGTTCTACTCGTACCGTGGCCGCCATTACGGTTGCCCTGCTGGCTGCCGGCTGTGCCAATACCACTTTCCGCGTGCCCTTCTTTGGCAGCGATGAAGAAAAGACCCCCGAATACGCCCAGGCGCGCAAGTCGATACAGCGCAAGGATTTGGAAGTACCGCCCGACCTTGCCACGCCCGGCGTCAACA
Organism: Chitinimonas sp. JJ19; assembly: GCF_036961565.1. Classification (NCBI taxonomy): domain Bacteria; kingdom Pseudomonadati; phylum Pseudomonadota; class Betaproteobacteria; order Neisseriales; family Chitinibacteraceae; genus Chitinimonas; species Chitinimonas sp. JJ19. The sequence continues at coordinate 23,650 of NZ_JBAMDD010000019.1, read as the reverse complement.
ACACTTATGACATTCCCGGCCTCAGCGGCGTCACGCTGTCCGCAGCCGGCCAGAAAGCCCTGGAAACTGGTGCGGTGCTGCCCAAGTTCGACAAGGTGCGGATGGAGTCGGCCAGCGGTCAGCGCTGGCTGGTCGTCAGCGCCCCGGCCGAGACCGTCTGGCCGCAGGCTCGCCAGTTCTGGCTGGACCAAGGCTTCAAGCTGACCATAGACAACCCCTTGGCCGGCATACTGGAAACCAACTGGGCGGAAGAGCGCCCCGAGCTGCCCGTGGGCACCATCCGTGCTGCCCTGCAGCGCGGCCTGGGCACACTGTACTCCAGCGGCATGGTGGATCAGTACCGCATGCGTATCGAGCGGGGTACCGAGGCCGGCACCACCGAGATCTACATCAGCCATCGCGGCATGGAAGAGAACTTTATCGGCGCCAACCGCGAGGACACCCGCTGGACCAAGCGCCCGGCTGAACCTGCCCGCGAGGCCGAGCAGCTGAAGAAGCTGCTGGTACGTCTGGGCGTGACGGCTGATACCGCCAACCAGGTGGTCAACAGCGCCACCACGGCAGATAGCAGCAGCGCTACCGCAACCACCAGCAGCGGCGAGCGGGCCAGCATGATCACCATGGCCGATGGCAAGCAGGCCATCCAGCTGACCGAAGGCTTCGACCGCGCCTGGCGCCGCGTGGGCCTGGCACTGGAGCGTGCCGGCTACAGCATCAGCGACCGCGACCGCTCGCTGGGTGTGTATTACATCCGTCCGGGTGTGATGCAGACTGCCAAGGAAGGCAGCAGCTTCTGGGATACCCTGGCCTTCTGGAAGGACGAAGAGAAGAAGGTAGATGCACCGCTGAGCTATGAATACGTGGTCATCGTATCGGGCAAGGACAGCCGCACCGTCGTACGCGTGGGCGGCAAGGATGGCAATGCCCTGCCAGATGCGACCGTTGGCAATGTGCTCAACCCACTGATAGGCGAGCTGCGCTAAACCATGCAGGGCCGCCTGCACCGCGCCCGCCCCAAGGTCCAGCATAGGCCCTGTTGATATCGGGTAGTGGTAGTCAGTCTCGAAACGCGCCACCTCTTGCTGAGGTGGCGCGTTTTTTTATTGCCCCCTGGGCACCTTCCCACCCTTGCCCCATCCCGCCTGCCGGCTTTGCAGACCCCTGCCAAGGCTGGTGCGCTATCGCTTTCATCGCGGCTACGCCGTAGTGTGTCGGCTTGCAACAGGGCGATGAACTCCTCGCAACGCCCCTACCCAAGGGGCTTGCGCCGTTTGTAGGCGATTACTCACTTACTACAATCTTACTCATTACTTACTAATTTCTTACCAATGCTTGCATTTAGCTTACAACACTCCTATGCTGACGCCACTGGTCTGCAAGTGGACACATAAGCAATAGGTATCACCGTCCAGGGCCAGGCAAACCAATAGTCAATGTGACAAAGGAGACAACATGCATAGCTTACAAGGACTTATTGCGCTCAGCGCAAATGTCATTGTCATTTCCATGGCCGCAAGCCCGGCCATTGCTGCCGACTACACCCAAGGCGTCGCCGAATCCGGCAGCACCGCCACCATCTGGTTCAAGTCCAGCGTCAATACCACTTGGGCGGATGTGCACTATCGCATCAATGCAGGGCCGCAACAGAACGTACGCCTCAACTATGTGGGCGCCAACGGTCGCTATGAACTACCGCTCAGCAATATCAGCGCCGGCAGCCAGCTCAGCTATTGGTTTACCTACAACAACGGCATGCCCGCATACGATACCCCCAGCGCCACCCACACCTTCGCAGGTGGTGACAATGGCGATGGGGATGGCGACACCGGCACAGCCATAGACCTTGGCCCCAACGTCAAGGTTTTCGACCCTACCATGCCTGCCACCGCCATACAGTCGGCTGTGGATGCCGCCTTCAATGCGCAGCTGCGTAGCCCGACTGCGCAGTTCGGGTCGCAACGCCATGTCTTTCTGTTCAAGCCGGGCCGCTACAACGTCTGGGTGAACACCGGCTTCTATACCGCCCTGGCAGGCTTGGGCCGCAACCCTGGCGATGTCACCCTGGCCGGCGCAGTGAATGCCGACAGCGGCTGGAACCACGGTGACGAGAACAATGCCACCCAAAATTTCTGGCGCTCGGTCGAGAACCTGTCCATCGCCCCGAATGGCGGCACCAACCGCTGGGCGGTGTCGCAAGCCGCTCCCATGCGTCGTGTCCATATCCGGGGTAACCTGGTCATGAGCCCCTCCAATAGCGGCTGGTCCAGCGGTGGCTATATCGCCGACAGCAAGATAGATGGTGTGGTCGCCACTGGCTCGCAACAGCAGTGGTACACCCGCGACAGCAATGTGGGCAACTGGTATGACGGGGTGTGGAATACCGTGTTCTCGGGTGTCACCGGCGCCCCGGCCCAATCCTTCCCTTCGCCGCCCTATACCACGCTCGCCACCACGCCTATCTCCCGCGACAAGCCCTACCTCTATCTTGATGCCGCAGGCCACTACAGCGTGTTCGTCCCCACCCACAGGACCAATGCGGTGGGTGCCAGCTGGTCAGGCGGCAGCACACCGGGCTACTCCCTGCCGCTCAGCCGGTTTCATATCGCTCGCCCGGGCGACAGTGCAGCCGCCATCAACACCGCGCTCGCCAGCGGCAAGCACCTGTTCTTTACGCCGGGCGTGTATCCAATCAACGACACATTGCGCGTCACGCGGGCCAATACCATCGTACTGGGCATAGGCTTCCCCACGCTGATCCCCCAAGGCGGCGTCAACGCCATGAGTGTGGCCGATGTGGATGGTGTACGCCTGGCCGGCCTGGTGTTCGATGCCGGCACTGTCAACAGCGCCGCCCTGCTCACCGTCGGCACGCAGGGCGCCCAGGCCAGCCATGCGGCCAATCCCATCAGCGTGCAGGATGTCTTCTTCCGCATAGGCGGGGCACTGCCGGGCAAGGCCACCACCAGCCTGATCGTCAACGCCAACGATACCCTGCTCGATCATATCTGGGCCTGGCGTGCCGACCACGGCAGCAGCCCGACCGGCTGGGATATCAACACAGGTGACACCGGCCTGATTGTGAATGGCCACAATGTGCTGGCTACCGGCCTCTTCGTCGAGCATTACAAGAAGTACGAGGTGATCTGGAATGGCGAGAACGGCAAGACCATTTTCTTCCAGAACGAAATGCCCTACGACGTCCCAAGCCAAGCCGCCTGGACCAGTGGCCGGGGCAACGGCTGGGCAGCCTACAAGGTGGCTGATGGCGTGAAGAAGCACGAGGGCTGGGGCATGGGTAGCTATTGCTTCTTCAATATCGGTGGGCAGAACACGCACATCAACGCAGCCCGGGGCTTCGAGGTACCGGTCACGCCCGGTGTACGCCTGCACAATGTGTTCACTGTCTCGCTGGGCGGCAACGGCACGATCTCTCGGGTGGTCAATGACAGCGGTGCGGTCACCAGCAGTTCCACCACCCCCAGCAATGTCCTGAACTACCCCTGATACACATCGGCTGCGTACATCGGTGCGCCCACACACACGCGGCGATCCCTCACAGGGGCTCGCCGCGTTCTCCACAGAATCTCGCTGATAAGGAACCGCCATGTTCATGTCGTTCAAACCGCATGCGTTATGCCTCGCCCTCTCCTTGCTCGCCGCCTCGCCTTGCGTGCTGGCCGAGGATTTCTCCAATGGCGTCAGCCACACCAGCGGCAGCAATGCCACCCTCTGGTTTGATTCCAATGTGAACACCAGTTGGGTCGATGCCCACTACCGCATCAACGGGGGTGGCCAGCTCAATGTCCGCATGCACTACAACCCGGCCAGCGGCCGCTATGAAACCCCCATCCCGGCAGGCATAGGCAGCGTGGTGACCAGCTGGTTCACCTATAACAATGGCCAGCCTGCCTATGACAGCCAGCCCACCACGATTACCCTGGGCAGCCCGACGCCCCCCGGCTCCGCGATAGACTTCCCCGCCCAGGGCACCACCTTCAACCTGGTCAATGGCACCAAGGGCGCCTATGCCGACAACGCCGTGTACTGGACCATGGTAGGCATGGACCCCTCCAAGCAGGATGCCTACGTGCATGTGGACTGCGCCGGCAACCTGGTGCCCATGCAAGCGGGCGATAACCAAGCCAGCGGCACCGGCTACGCCAACTACTCCATCCCCCTGTCGCAGTGCAAGCGCGTCACGGTGCGGCAGATCAAGTCGGCACGCCTCTATCTCAGCGTGGGCAGTCCACTCTTCCTGCGCGCCAACGGCAACCCGGTCAACGGCTACGCCGGGCCTAACATCGACAATCCGTCCGACCCCAATATCCCGGTCATCTTCGACTTTGTCGAAATGCACCTGGACAACCATGCCTTCTTCGGCAACACCACCCGGGTAGACATGTTCGGCTTCCCCGTCCGCATGCGGCTGCAGTCCAAGAGCGGCTTTGACCAGACCGTGGGCGAGACCGAATCACGCGCTGCGCTATTCAATGCCTTCAAGGCGCAGACCTCGGCGCCGTACCAGCAACTGGCACGCTCGCCCTACCGCATCGTCGCGCCCACCCACGGTGGCTTTCAGGCCGGTGGCCCGTATAGCCAGCATCTCGATGGCTATATCAATGCCATCTGGTCCCAGTACAGCTGGCAGACCCTGACGATAGACACCGCCCTCGGCACCTTCACAGGCCGTGTCGTAGGCAACCAGTTCCGCTTCAGTGACGCCCAAGGCACCTACTACGTCAACGGCAAGCCGACCACCGCCCAGACCCTGGCCTGCAATGGCGTGTTTGCCGACGCCACCCACGCCGCGCCGGGCGTGGCTACGGCCAAGCAGCTGCAAATCCAGGCCCAGTTGTGCGCAGCGCTTAACCGCACCGTGGCGCACGATGCCAAGCTGTGGTCCAGGGCGGATAGCTTCTACCAGCAACAGCAAACCAACGAATATTCGCGCTTCTGGCACGCCCACAGCATCAATGGGCTGTCCTACGGCTTCTCCTACGACGACGTACGCGAGTTCAGTTCTTCGCTAACTGCAGCCAATCCCAGCATCGCCACCATTACCATAGGCTGGTAAGCCAAACCGCCGCCGGCTCCCCCTGCGGGCCGGCGGCACCACCGCCGACTGCCTGCGCAGGAAGCCGTCCAACCACGCCATTGTCATTTATTCCATTGCCATCGCAGTGGCAGCCGCTACACTGCCGCGCTGGTCGCCTAGGCGATCCTTTTATCTATGCAAGGGAGTAGGGAATGAAAAAGCATCTGATCGCCGCCATGTTTGCCGCCACCATGCTGGGCACTGCAGCCCAGGCCGGTGGCCTGGACAGCCTGCTGGGCGACAAGAACAAGATGGGCGCCGTCTCTGATCTGGTCAGCGCCGCCACCATCAGCGACAGCGACCTGAAGAATGTCACGCAGCAATATGTAGCCAGCTCCGACAAAAAGGAAAAGGTTGCTCCTGCCAAGGACAAGTACGCCAAGCGCCTGGCCAAGCTGGTCGCCAAGCACCAGAACGAAGACGGCATGAAGCTGAACTTCAAGGTCTACCTCTCGCCCACGGTCAATGCCTTCGCCACCGCCGACGGTAGCGTGCGCGTCTATTCCGGCCTGATGGACCTGATGACCGACGACGAGCTGCGCGCTGTGATCGGCCACGAAATCGGCCACGTCAAACTGACCCATAGCCTCAACGCCATGCGTACCGCCTACCTGGCATCCGCTGGCCGCAACCTGGCTGCCTCGCAAGGCGGTGGCATCAAGCAGATGGCCGAGTCCGACCTGGGCGCGCTGTCCGAAGCCTTGCTGAACAACAGCTTCTCGCGCAGCCAGGAGACCGATGCTGATGACTACGGCTTCGCCTTCATGCAAAAGCACAAGTACCCGCCTGCCGCCATGGAAAGCGCCTTCCGCAAGCTGGCCGGCGACGGTGGCAAGCAGACCGGCCTTGATGCCATGCTGTCCACCCATCCCGATCCGGAAAAGCGCGCCAATCGCGTGAAAGACAAGATGGCCGGCAAGTAAGCCACCATCCCGTCATACCCACAGGGGCGCAGATTGCGCCCCTGTTGCATGGCAGCGCGACTGCACCTGTCGGCATGGGGAAAACTGCGCTATCGTTCGCGCCTCCCCACCGTGCGCCCGGCCATGCATCCTCTCAAAAAGCTCCTGGGCTATGCCCGCAATTACCGCAGCGACTTCCGCCTCGCCGCGCTGTACTCGGTCATCAACAAATTCTTCGATGTCCTGCCCGAGGTACTGATCGGCGTCGCTGTCGACATCGTGGTGAATGGCGAGAAGAGTTTTCTGGCCAAGCAGGTGCTAGGCAGCTTTGGCATCACCGACACCTGGCACCAACTGCTGCTGCTGGGGGTGGTCAATGTCCTGATCTGGGGCGGTGAGTCCTTCTTCGAATACCTCTACTCCATCAAATGGCGCAAGCTGGCCCAGGATCTGCAGCATGACTTGCGGCTGGACGCCTACCAGCATGTACAGAAGCTGGAGATGGCATATTTCGAGAACCAGCGCACCGGCAACCTGATGTCCATCCTGAACGAGGACATCAACCAGATGGAGCGCTTCCTCAATGGCGGCGCCAACCAGATCATCCAGGTGGTGTGCTCGTCCATCATGGTCAGCGCCGTGTTCTTTGCCCTGCAGCCTACGCTGGCCATCATCTCGCTGTTGCCGGTACCCGCCATCCTGCTGGGAGCATTCTGGTTCCAGAAACGCTTGGCGCCGCGCTATGCCGAAGTCAGGGTAGCCGCCGGCGATGTCAGCGCACGACTCAACAACAACCTGCTGGGCTTGGCCACCATCAAGGCTTTCGCCAGCGAGAGCTTCGAAGCCAAGCATATCGAGGAAGCCAGCAACGGCTACCGCGAGGCCAACAGCCGCGCCATCGCCGTCAGCTCGGCCATCACCCCCGTCATCCGCATGGCCATCCTGGCGGGCTTTACCGCCACCCTGGTCTACGGCGGCTGGCTTACCTTGCAGGGTGAGCTGGCAGTGGGTGCCTATTCTGTCCTGGTGTTCCTGACCCAACGCCTGCTGTGGCCCTTGACCGGGCTCGCCGAAGTGGCCGACATGTACCAGCGCTCCATGGCGGCCATAGACCGCGCCATGAATCTGCTCAACACCCCCATCAACATCCCCTACGAGGGCCGCCACTTCCCTGCAACCGGAGTAAAGGGCGAACTGGTGTTCGAGAACGTGGGTTTTGCCTATGGCGAGACCCCTACCCTGCAAGCGATCAACCTCACCATCCCGGCCGGCCGCACCATCGCCTTCGTGGGCAGCACCGGCTCGGGCAAGTCCACCCTGGTCAAGCTGCTGCTGCGCTTTTACGATGCCCAGTCAGGCCGCATCCTGCTCGACGGTCAGGCCATCTCTGAACTGAACCTGCAGGACTTGCGCCGCTGCATGGGCTATGTGGCGCAGGACAGCTTCCTGACTGACGGCACCATCGCCGACAACATTGCCTATGGCGTGCCCGATGCCAGCGAAGCCGCCATTGCCGCCGCTGCCCAGGCGGCTGAGGCCACCGAGTTCATTGCCAAGCTGCCACTGGGTTTTGCCACCCGGGTAGGCGAGCGGGGCCAGAAGCTGTCGGGCGGCCAGCGCCAGCGCCTGGCCCTGGCCCGCGCCATACTCAAGAACCCACCCATCCTGATACTGGACGAAGCGACCAGCGCGGTAGACAACGAAACCGAGGCCGCCATCCAGCGCAGCCTGGACATCGTCAGTCGCGACCGCACCACCATCGTCATCGCCCACCGCCTCTCCACCGTGCGCCAGGCCGATTGCATACATCTGCTGGAAGGCGGTCGCATCGTCGAAAGCGGCACGCATGAGCAATTGCTGGCCCGCAACGGTGGCTATGCGGCGCTCTGGCGCCTGCAGACGGGCGAGCGTATTGGCCAAAGCTGAGTGGTGACACCACCCCACTGGCCGAGCAGCCAGCCCGGTGGGGTGGTGTCGCAACACAGTCCAACTGTTTGATTAATTAAATATTCCCTTAACCACCGGCCCGGTAGAATCCCGCCCGCGCAACCGGCATCCGTTTCGGTTGCGTTGTCTATAAGGGAATACCGTGAGAGAGAAACACACTTCGTACTGCGCTGCACTGGCACTGAGCCTCGCCGTCAGCAGCGCCTGGGCCGCCGCCCCCGGCAGCCGCAACCCCGACCATTTCGAGTTCGACGCCACCCTGTCGGCACCCTATGCTGGCCGCGACATCAACGGCGCGCGCACCTTTGCCCTGCAATTTGACTACCCTGGCGCCAAATACCTGCAAACCGTGGCCTGGCGCCTGGAACTGCTGGACCCCAAGGGCAAGCTGGTCGAGCGCTGGGAGGGTGAGTCGTCCTATCTGGGCCGACCACTGACGGTAGAAGTCCCCTGGGCCGGCCGCAGCGGCAAGCATGCCGGCCTGCCTGACGGCACCTACAGCGTGCAACTGCATGCCACCGTGGCCGATCCCGTCCTCGCCCGCAGCATTGCCGGCAACACCAGTGCCCGGGTAAGCCGCCTGCTGCAGACCGCCGACGATCACGACCGCAAGCTGCAGCGCTGGGATATCCGTGTCGGCAATCCGGCCAAGCCGGCCATGCCCCGCTTCGCCGGCCTGCCCACCGTGCAGCGCAAGGGCGGCATGCGCATACAGGCAGCCCCGGCTACCGGCTCGCTGCCCTATACCGTCTATTACGGCAACCTGCACAGCCAGACCAATGATTCGGATGGCGGCGGTGCCATCGGCAGCTGCACCTCTTCGCAGCCCGCCCAGACCGGCCAGTACGGCCCGGCCGATGCCTTCAGCTACGCCCGCAATGCCGGCCTTGATTTTCTGATGACCTCGGAGCACAACCATTATTTCGATGGTTCCTCCAGCACCAATAGCGCAGCCAATCCCACCACCGCCCGCAACCGCTACCAGGCCGGCCTGGCCGCGGCCAGCAACCACAATACCGCCAACCCCGACTTCCTGGCCCTTTACGGCATGGAGTGGGGCGTCATCAACAACGGTGGTCACCTCAACATTCTGAATGCCCATGAGCTGCTGGCCTGGGAGTACAACAGCAGCAACCAGTTGATCGGTGACCGCTTTGTTGCCAAGAACGACTACGCCAACCTCTACGCCACCATGAAGCAGCAAGGCTGGATAGGTCAGTTCAACCACCCCGAGCGTAGCGGCCAATTCCTGATCAATGGCACGGCACTGGGCTATGACGCCAATGGCGACGAAGTCATGGTGGCCACCGAGATCATGAATACCTCGGCCTTCTCCTCCAACACCACCGAGACCGAGACCGGCCGCAGCAACTACGAAAGCGCCTACAACATGCTGCTGGAGCGGGGCTACCATGTCGCGCCCACCACCAACCAGGACAATCACTGCGCCAACTGGGGTACCAGCTACACCAACCGCACCGGCGTACTGATCCCCCAAGGCGCGGCCCTGAACATGGTCAACTTTGTCGAAGCCATGCGCGCACGCCGGGTGTTTGCCAGCATGGACAAGCAATCGCAGCTGATCTTCACCGCCAATGGTCACATCATGGGCGCGCGCTTCAGTAACAGCGGCCCGCTGACGCTGACAGCCAACTTCGCCAACAGTGCCGGCCGTAGCGTGACCCAGGTGCAGATATTCGAAGGTGTGCCGCGGCGCAATGGCACCGTCACCCTGTTGTCCAACGACGCCGTCACCACGGTGACGCCAGCCGTTGGCGAGCACTTCTACTATGCCAAGCTGACTCAGGACGACGGCAAGGTGTTGTGGTCTGCTCCGATCTGGGTCAACCAGACCTCGGGTGGCGGCGGCACCGATACCACGCCCCCCGCCGTGACGGCCAGCGTCACCGGCAGCAGCGGCAACATCAGCCTGGCTGCCAATGCCAGCGACAATGTCGGCGTCAGCAATGTGGAGTTCCTGGTCGATGGCATCAGCAAGGGCAGCGACAACAGCACGCCTTACAGCCTGGTACTGGACAGCACCACCCTGTCCAACGGCAGCCACACCCTGGTCGCTCGCGCCCATGACGCCGCCGGCAACAGTGCCAGCAGCAACCCGGTCAGCTTCAACGTCAGCAACACCACCGGCGGTGGCAGCCTGGCCGAGACCGAGTCCAACGGCAGCCTCAGCAGTGCCAACGTGGCAGCACGCACGGTCAGCAGCATCAATGGCACCATGGGCACAGTCAGCGACAAGGATTACTACAAGCTGACGCTGAACCCCGGCGAAACCCTGAAGGTGAACATGAGCGGCCCCGCTGACAAGGACTATGACCTCTACCTGGTCAATGGCAGCGACAGCACGCTCAAATCATCGCTAGGCAATACCTGCACCGAGAGCCTGAGCTATACCAATGGCAACGCCACCCAGACGGTCTACCTCAAGGTCATCAGCTACAAGGGCAGCAGCAGCAGCCAGCGCTATACCCTGACGCTGAGCTACACCGGCGGCACCGCCAGCATCAAGCGCTAACCCACTCCGGGTAAGGCGGTACACCCACCGCCACACTGCAGGGGCAAAGGCGCCACAACGCCCTTGCCCCTGCCTTGTTTCGATTGCCGCCCCAAGCAAGCGCCTGTCTATAATGGCCCCAGATGCCAACAACAGCGGAGACAACCATGAGCAAGTGGACAGCCTTTCCCCATGACGCAGCCGCCTTCGACTACGACGGCGACAAGCTGTGGAAACAGTGGGAACGCCTGCACGCCGGCGATCAGGAGCCCTGGCCAGAAGATGAAGCCAGCCAGGAAGCCTGGCGCGCCTACCATCGTGGCGATTTTCAGAATGCCGTGGCCCTGGGCCTGAAATCCGAAACCGGCTCGGGCATGAATGCCGCCAACAAGGCGCAGAGCATCTACGCCACCTATCTGGTGGAAGACGAAGACGAGAAAAAAGAGCTGTTCGAGGAAGTCGCCGACCGCGCCGAAGTGGCCGCCAAGGAAAACCCCAACAACATCAATGCCCACTATCAGCACGCCTATGCACTTGGCCGTTACAGCCAGGCCATTTCCATTGCCAAGGCGCTGACCCAGGGCATCGCCAGCAAATGCAAGGCCAGCCTCGATAAAACCCTGTCACTGGCCCCCGAGCACGCCGAAGCGCATATCGCGCTGGGTGCCTACCACGCCGAGATCATAGGCAAAGTCGGCAGCATGGTGGGCTCCCTCACCTACGGCGTCTCCAAGGATGCATCCGAAGCCCACTACGAAAAGGCGCTGGAGTTGATTCCCCACTCCGCCATTGCACGCATCGAATACGCCAACGGCCTGCTGACCCTCTACGGCAACAAAAAGGTCAAGGACGCCACCAAGCTGTATGAAGAGGCCGCCGAATGCCAGCCCTTGGATGCCATGGAGAAGCTGGACGTGGAGTTCGCCAAGTCTGAGCTGACTGACGATTGATGCGCCAGCTTCCCTGCCCGGCAGGCAGGGAAGCTGCGTGCCATGCCTGCCGCCCATCCCGGCCTATTGCGTGAAACCGGCCCATAGTGTTAGTCTTTAAAAAGAGATTACGGATACTTCAGCAATGACCCAACACCAACTCGATCACTGCCAAAGCAACGCTGCCCTCGTGGCCGCTGGCGCCCGTGCGCCCTTTGCAGATCGCGCATTGCTGGCAATGCCGTACTAGCCTTTTGAGCACTGCTCGGGAGGCTGAACGCCTACCCGGGTAGCAGTAACACCCGACCCCGGTAGGCCTCAAGCCACCGGGGTTTGTTTTTTTCTTTCACAGCAGGAGTGCGCCATGCGTACCTACGACAAGTTGATCGCCGTAATTTGGTCCAGCCAAGGGAGCAGAGGCTTGCGCTCGCCCTTTGGCACGAACCCGGTGACCACGGTACGCCCTGCGCACTGTGTCGCCGCCCCGCAAGATACGGCCTAGCCCTATCCTCGGCATCCATGCCGGACGGGGCTGTACAGCACCTATCCGGTTGGCAGAACCACCCCGGATCCGGTGCAAACCCTCCGGGGTGGTTTATTGGAAGACACAGATCATGGAAGACAGAAAACTACGCAATATCGGCATCATCGCTCACGTCGACGCAGGTAAGACCACCACCTCCGAACGCATCCTGTTCTACACGGGCGAGAACTACAAGATGGGCGAAGTCCATAAGGGCGCCGCCACCATGGACTACGATCCGCAGGAAAAGGCACGTGGCATCACCATCAATAGCGCCGCCACCACGGTCTTCTGGCAAGGTACGCAGATCAACCTGATCGACACGCCTGGCCATATCGACTTCAACATCGAGGTCAACCGCTCACTGCGCGTGCTGGACGGCGCCGTGGTGGTATTCGACGGCGTCGCTGGCGTGGAGCCGCAGACTGAGACGAACTGGCGCCTGGCCGACAAATACCATGTGCCGCGCCTGGCTTTCATCAACAAGCTGGATCGTACCGGCGCCGACTTCCTGCGCGTGGTCGGCATGATGCAGCAGCGCCTGGGTATCACCCCCCTGGTACTGCAGCTACCCATAGGCAGCGAAGGCGAGTTCCGTGGCCTCATCGATCTGGTAGAGATGCGTGCCTTGCTGTGGCCGGCAGACCATCTGCCCTTGCCCTATGAGGTGGCAGCCATACCGGCGGCACAACTGGAGCTTGCCCAGCATTATCGCAAGCTGTTGGTCGAAGCCACCGTAGAGCTGGATGAAGACCTGCTGGCGGCCTACCTGGACGGTGCCGACCCCAGTGCCGATGCGCTACGCCAAGCCATACGGCGCGGCACTCTCGCCGGCACCTTTGTACCGGTGCTGCTGGGCTCGGCCTATCGCAACAAGGGGGTGGAGCCGCTGCTGGACGCCGTCAACGCTTACCTGCCGGCGCCCGGCGAAGTGCTGGTGGCCAGCGAGCACGATATCGCGGTGGATCCTGACGGCCCCCTCGCGGCACTCGCCTTCAAGGTGCAGCACGATGATCACGGCATGCTGACCTTCACCCGGCTGTACCGTGGCCGCCTGGCGGTGGGTGACGTGGTGCTCAATGCCACCAATGGCAAGCGCGAGCGGATCGCACGGCTGTACGAGATGCATGCCAACCGCAAGGTGGAACGTGACTTCGCCATCGCCGGCGATATCGTCGCCATTGCCGGGCTCAAGGCCACGGTAACCGGCGATACGCTGACGGCGCAGGCACATCCACTGGTACTGGAACGCATCGACACACCGGAACCGGTGATCGATGTGGCGGTGGAACCCAGGACGCAGGCCGACCAGCAGAACCTGCTCAAGGGTCTGCAGGCCCTGCTGTCCGAGGACCCCAGCCTGCATCTCAAGCAGGATCACGAGACCGGCCAGACCGTGCTGTCAGGCATGGGCGAGCTGCAACTCGAGGTCACGCTGGAGAAGCTGCGCAGCCGCTTCAAGGTGGAGGTCAACGTCGGGCAGCCACAGGTGGCTTACCGCGAAACCATCACCCAGGCCGCCACGGTGCGCCATATGCACAAGAAGCAGACTGGCGGCCCCGGCCAATATGCCGAGGTGGAACTGATGGTGGAGCCGCTACCCCACGGCAGCGGTCTGATATTCGGCCACCAGCTGACCGGTGGCGCCATCCCGCGCGAGTTTATCCCTGGCGTGGAGGCCGGTGTACGCAACACGGTCAAACAGGGCGTGGTGGCTGGCTACCCGGTGGTCGACCTCAAGGTTACCCTGGTGGATGGCAGCTACCACGACCGCGACTCTTCGCCCTTGGCGTTTGAGCTGGCGGCTGGTGCGGCCTTGCGTGAAGCACTGCGTAAAGCCGCCCCGGTGCTTCAGGAACCCCTGATGGCAGTGGAAGTAGTCACGCCGCTGGACCATGTGGGCGATGCCATTGGCGACCTGAACCGTCGTCGTGGACAGGTTCGCGAGCAGACCATGCGTGGCAATGCAGTCGTGATTGCCGCCCATGTGCCCTTGCGTGAAATGTTCGGCTACATAGGCCAGCTACGCGCGCTGACAGCCGGCCGTGCCAGCTTCACCATGCAGTTTGACCACTATGCGGCAGTACCCGCCCATGTGGCCAGCGCTGTCACCGGCTAAGCCGGCTGACAAACTCAAAGGCGGACACCTCGGTGTCCGCCTTTTTATTTGCCGCAGCAGGTTTCAGGCCTATGCCCCAAGTGCCCACCTACTTCGGCAGCTCATAGCCATACGACTTCACAATCCTGTCAAAGCTCCCATCCTTTTTCATCGCCTCCAATGCCGCCTTCCAGGTCTCGGCTTCAGCCTTGTCAAACTTGAGTGAAGCCCCCAGGTAGATGCTGACCCTGCTAGCTACCGCCCCCCGCTTCAGCTGCTTGGCATCCAGGCCGGCCGCACGCTGGCCCTGCAAGGCTGAATTCCAGGCGGCCAGCCAGGCATCGATCCGGCCATTGGCCAGCTTCTGGGCATTCATGTCCTCCTTCACCACATCTTCAATCTTGGTAAAGCCCTTGGACTTGGCTATGCCGGCACCCACCGAGTCGCGCATCACCCCCACGGTCAGCGCCGGGTTAAAGCTGCTGACATCCACCTTGCTGGTGGCATGGCCTATCAGCACGAATTCCTCATCCACCAGGCCGGTCACCCACTGATAGCTGGCTTCGCGGGCGGCATTGCGGCCCAGCGGTATCAGCAGCACATTGGCTTCGGTTTTACCGGTCTCCAGCATGCGGGTAAAAGGCTGCACATCGATCTTGCCAGAATGCCCCACCCGCTTGGCCATCTCACGGACCAGATCGGCGGCTACCCCTTTGACCGCGCCCTTCTCCATATAGACAAAGGGCGGTACTTCGCCCGCCACGATACGCGCCTCGCCCCAGGCCGGCAGCAGTGCAAGGCTGAGGGCAAGGGCAAACAGCAGGGAGAGGGACTGGCGCATGACGGACTCCATATACGGTGTTTGGCATGCTCTGGGTTATAGCCGCTACAAACATGAAAAAGCCACCCCGTAGGGTGGCTGTTCGCTGAATCGATCAAGCCCGCGCAGATCAGGCTGCGGACAGATGCGCTCGTATCACCTCTGCCAGGGTCTTCACCCCTTCCTCGATCTTGTCCGGCGACGCGTGGCTGAAGTTCAAGCGCAACTCGTTGGACACACGGTCGGTAGCATAAAAGGGCTTGCCTGGCATAAAGGCAACCTTGCGGTCCAGGGCCGGCTGCAGCAAGCCATAGCTGTCGATGTCAGCCTTGAGCTTCAGCCAGAAGAACAAGCCACCCGGCGGCACAGTCCAGTCGGCCAGGTCATGGAAATGCTTGTCCAGGGCTGCAGCCATGATGTCGCGCTTCTGGTGATAGAAATCACGCAGACGGGCAATATGGGCCGGATACTCGGCCGAGGTCAGCAGCTTGTGCATGGCCCATTGGCCTTGCCGGTTGGTATGCAGGTCAGCAGCTTGCTTCAGCTTGTAGAAATGCGGCATCAGGCTGGGGTGGCAGGCCAGATACGCCACGCGCAGGCCCGGGATGGCCGTCTTGGAGAAAGTGCCGAAATGCACCCAAGGTGCCGACTTCAGGCGGGAACAGATCGGTGCGCGGTCGCACTGGTCATACACCAGCTCGCGGTAGGGTTCGTCTTCCAGCAGCACCACATTGTGCTCATCAAACAGATCGGCCACCCGTTGCCGGGTAGCCTCGTCATAGCAGACGCCCGACGGATTCTGGAAGGTGGGGATCAGGTAGGCAAAGCGGGGCTTCTCGCTCTTGAGCTTGCGTTCCAGTTCCTCCAGATCAGGGCCATTGGGTGTCAGACCCACTTCCACAAAACGGGCGCCGAACAGGCTGAAGCACTGCACGGCCGCCAGGAAAGTCGGCGCCTCAACCAGCACCGGTGTGTCGTGGTCCACAAACAGCTTGGCCGCCAGGTCCAGGCCCTGCTGCGAGCCGGTCAATATCAGCACATTGTCAGCCGTCACCGGCACGCCATTCTTGCTCATCTCGGCGGCAACAGCCTCGCGCAGCCACTTCTCGCCTTCGCTGGGGCCATACTGGCTCAGGCCATCAGGCAAGCCATTGAAATCGAGCTTGGGCATGGCTTCGGGGGCAGGCAGGCCACCGGCAAACGAGATCATCTCAGGCTGGTTGGCCACAGCCAGAATCTCGCGTACCAGCGAGCCCTGCAGACGGGAAAGGCGTTCGGAAAACATGGGCATTCCGTAGTATTGAAGGGGAAACTACGCACCCTGAACGAAAAAACGCACCGCCACAAGTGACGGTGCGTATCCGTATGCCCCCAACCGTACCGGCCCGTCCAGGCTAGCCCACGCCCCATGGCCCGTCTGCCAGGCTAGCAACCGCCGCATCAGGCGTGTTTGCCGGCCTCGCTCTGCATCCGCAGCACCGCCAGATGCAATTCGGCCAGCTCGGGGTCCGGCGGGCAATCCACCACGCTCAACAGCGTTGCCAAAACCAGCTTCTCAAACTCCTCACCAAACCGCTCGATGATGCGGGCAGGCTCGGCCACCAGCTTCTTGTCTGTCATCACACCAAAATTGACCCTGTCGTTGTACGAGAGGATGGACACCCCCATGCCTATCTCGCCCGACTGCGGCACCCAGAACTGCAGGTCACTCACCTTGTTGCCCGCCATGTAAATCGGCTCACGCGGGCCGGGTACATTGGTCATGACGGCTGTGGACTTGGTGCTGAAATACTCAATGGCCGGCTGCTCGACGATATTGGGCAGGGAGCCCACCACACTGAGCAGACCCAGGGTAATGATGGCATCGTAGCCTCCCTTGATCTCCTCCATGCGGCGCTTGACTTCGTACACCCGCTCTATCGGGTTGGCCACGCCTATGGGTAGCGGCAGGAACACCAGCCCAAAGTAGTTGCCCAGCTTGTCCAGCTTGCTCTCAGGCCGCAGATTAACCGGAACCGAGGCGCGGATATCGAGGCCATCCACGTTCTGCCCCTTCTCCACCAAATAGGCCCGCAAGGCACCGGCCACGCACGACAGCAACACATCATTGATGGAACAACCCAGCGCCTTGCCCACATGCTTGACCTCGGGCAACGGCAACGATTCAGACCAGGCAATACGCTTGGCAGTAGAGAGCTTGCCCTTGAACTTGGTGCGCGGGTCGGCAGGCATGGCCGCCAGCTTGGCCAGTCCCTGGCTGATGGCCAGCCCAGTCTGGGTGTACTCGGCTATCTTGCCCGGATTCATCATCAGGCCGTAGCTGGTCCCCAGCACCTTGCCATAGCTCTTCAGCACCCCGGCGTACATCTTGGCCACCGGCTTGTAGAGTCGCATGAAGGGATCATCCGGCTCCCGTTCGCCAGCCTGGAACTTGAGCTTCTTCGGCGCTGGCGCACTATCGCCGTCGACTTCCTTGTCGGTCAGCGACAATAGCACCTGTATCAAGGCGATACCATCACCGATGCAATGATGTATGCGCGCAACGAGTGCGCTGCCCCCCTGGTAGTTCTCTACCAGGTGGAACTGCCAAAGCGGCTTGCCGAAATCGAGCGGGGTGGAAATATGTTCGTTGACGAAGGCCTCCAGCTCGGGCTTGCCCGCATTCCCAGGCAACGCCACCCTATGCAGGTGGTTGTCTATATCGAAATCCGGATCGTTTTCCCAGGCGGCGTTGGTACCTGTACGTACCACCCGCTGCTTGAAGCGCTGGTACTTCAGCAGGCGGCTTTCCAGCACGCCGCGCAGCCGGGCAATGTCCATATGGCCCTCAAAGAACATGATGCCGGTAATCACCATCAGGTTGGTTGGCCTATCCATGCGCAACCAAGCCGTGTCAACGGCCGACATTGATTCCTTGCCCGAACCAAAGAGATTCAACAGCATATTTCCCACCCTGTGTCTGAATTGTGGTTGTTGTTTACGAGTCGGACGACCGCTCGCTTGACGTTGCTCTCGGAGGATTATAGAACACAGCTAGTCGCCGCCGACCACTACACGGTGCGGCTTACGGGCACGTCAATCGCCCAGACTGCATACGCATACGAATAACGAGGAGCAAGCCCCATGACTTATTTCGTGACCGGTGCTACCGGTTTTATCGGCAATAACCTCGTCCAGACTCTGCTGAAGAAACGCAAGGGCAAGATCTACGCGCTGGTACGCAAGGAATCGCTGGAAAAGTTCGACAAGATCAAGGAACGCTGGGGCAAGGACGCTGATCGCGTCATCCCGGTAGTCGGCGAGCTGGGTAAAACCCAGTTGGGTGTCTCCAAGAAAGACATCGCGGAGCTGAAGGGCAAGATCAAGCACTTCTTCCATCTGGCCGCCCTGTACGACCTCAAGGCCACCGCCGAGGAACAGCTCGAAGCCAACGTCAACGGTACCCGCCATGCAGTGGAGTTCGCCGAGGCCGTAGAAGCCGGCATCTTCCATCACACCAGCTCCATCGCGGCCGCCGGCCTCTATGAGGGCGTGTTCTCGGAAGACATGTTCGAAGAAGCCGGCAAGCTCAACCACCCCTACTTCCGCACCAAGCACGACTCCGAAGCCATCGTCCGGCGTGAATGCAAGCGCCCCTGGCGGGTCTACCGGCCTGGCATCGTGGTCGGCAGCTCCAAGACCGGTGAGATCGACAAGATCGACGGCCCCTACTACTTCTTCAAGGTCTTGCAGAAAATGCGCAAGATCCTGCCGCCGTGGATGCCTGCCATCGGCATAGACGGCGGTCGCATCAACCTGGTACCGGTGGATTACGTGGTCGAAGCCATGGATCACATCGCCCACCTCAACGGTCACAACGGCGGCTGCTTCCACCTGACCGACCCCGATGCCAAGCGCGTGGGCGAAGTGCTGGCCATCTTTGCCGAAGCCGCCCATGCCCCCAAGCTGACCGTGCGGCTCAACCCGGCCATTTTTGGCTTTGTGCCGTCGATGATACGTCAGGCCATCAGCTCGCTGACCCCCGTACGCCGCGTGCGTGATGCGGTCATGCGTGATCTGGGCCTGCCACCCGACATCATGAACTTCGTGTCCTACCCGACGCGCTTCGACAGCCGCCAGACCCAGAAGCTGCTGGCCGGCACCGATATCAAGATTCCGGCGCTGGAAGACTATGCCTGGAAGTTGTGGGACTACTGGGAACGCCATCTCGACCCGGATCTGTTCATCGATCGCTCGCTGTCCGGCGTATCGCGTGGCAAGAACGTGCTGATCACCGGCGGCTCCTCCGGCATCGGCCAGGCCAGCGCCATGAAGCTTGCCGCCGCCGGCGCACATGTCATCATCGTGGCCCGCGACATGGAGAAACTGGAGGCCACCAAGAAGGAAATCGAAGCCTGCGGCGGCAAATGCTCGGTATATTCCTGCG
This sequence comes from Chitinimonas sp. JJ19, assembly GCF_036961565.1. Lineage (NCBI taxonomy): Bacteria > Pseudomonadati > Pseudomonadota > Betaproteobacteria > Neisseriales > Chitinibacteraceae > Chitinimonas > Chitinimonas sp. JJ19. Next base: position 4,398 of record NZ_JBAMDD010000019.1, on the reverse strand, counting down.
ATCTGTCCAGCCTCGATGCCATCGACGAGCTGGCCAAGAAAGTACTGGACGAGCACGGCCACGTGGATGTGCTGATCAACAACGCCGGCCGCTCCATCCGCCGCGCCGTTGAAAACAGCTATGACCGCTTCCACGACTTCGAGCGGACCATGCAGCTCAACTACTTCGGTAGCCTGCGCCTTACCCTGGCCCTGCTGCCTAGCATGAGCACCCGCAAGAGCGGCCATGTGGTCAATATCTCCTCCATCGGGGTACTGACCAACTCGCCACGCTTCTCGGCCTATGTGGCCTCCAAGGCCGCTCTGGATGCCTTCACCCGCTGTGCCGCCAGCGAATTCTCCGATCGTGGTGTCTACTTCACCACCATCAATATGCCGCTGGTGCGCACCCCCATGATCGCCCCCACCGACATCTACAAGAACATGCCCTTCATCATCAGCCCGGATGAAGCGGCCGACATGGTGGCACAGGCCGTCATCTACAAGCCCGTACGAGTGGCGTCGGGCCTTGGTATCTTTGGCCAGATGATCCATGCCCTGGCACCGCGCGTGGCACAGATCATCATGAACACCGCCTATCGCATGTTCCCCGACTCCTCCGCCGCCCAAGGCGGCAAGGAAGGTGGTCGCACCCAGGAACTGAGCGCAGACCAACTGGCATTCATGCAGATCATGAAGGGCATACACCTGTAAGCCTGCACGGTCACCGCAGCACAATGAAAAAGGCAGGTGGTTTCCCACCTGCCTTTTTCATTGCTGGCCCAAGCCGGACAAGCACGCCTTTACGGGTGCCATGCAACCGCAAGCTAGCCGAAATGCTGCCCCAGAAAACCCTTCACTTCCGACTCTATCCTGGGCTTCAGTGCCATCAGCAGGAAACCCAGCTTGGCGTCTACCACCACCTCATCTGCCGCCACAGTCAATTGGCCAGAAACACCAGGGCGCTGGAAGTGCAAGACCTCCCCCTCCCAGCGGTAGTCCATACCGAACTCCTGCTTCATCTGCTCGGCCACTTCGCCAGCCAGCTTAAGTGCCTCGTCGTGCGGCTTGCTGTGAGGGTACTGTATATGTATCGACATGTGCTTGCTCCACCGTACTGTTTATCAGTGCGCAACCGCCACCACCGGCAAGCTGCTTTCGAATGCTGTGTAGCTTAGCGCCAAATCCGCCGCCTGCCAGCCCTTCGTGGCCATTCTCCGGGAAATTCTTTGTTCGCTCCTGGCCTAGCCCTAGTCGTGCGGCAATGCCCAGCTACGGCGTAAACGCCAAACACTCCGCTAATAGTGTCCTCTGGTACGGTCGGCCGGGACAAGGCTTGCTAGGCTGAAACTTACTTTAGCTCGCCTTCCATGGGCGAGTACAGGAACAAGCACCACGCTGTATTCCCCAGCCCAACAAGAATCAGTCTGGATGCCGGGGAATGGGTTCCCCTCTGGCGGGCACGGGGTCGCTGCAGCTGCACGATCTGGTATAAGACATGAAGTCAGCCAAGACCCTGCGTATATGCACTGAACTAGTGTCAGCCGTTCGTGTGATCTTGCACCACATACTCCCCGCAACTACCCTGAATACGTTTCGGCATAACGACAAACCGCTTGTCTTCCAAATTGGAAACGGCGCTCACTATCCCAAAGAGCCCTTATGGCCATACACATCATCCGCCTCGGCAGCCCCCGCCTGCCCAACGAAGGGCTGCGCATCGGCACAGTGCGTCGCCCGCCGCGCGGCGTGCCCAAGGCCGAGTTTGCCAGCCGCAACTATTACGATACCTGGCTGCCCAACCTCGCACCCAGTAACGAACTAATGGCCGTGGGCAAGGCTGCAGTCAGCGAAGCGGACTGGACAGGATTCAAGCGCCGCTTCCGCACCGAGATGAATGAAGCCGATGCAGCCAGGGTGCTGGATCTGCTGGCGGCACTGTCGCACCAGAGTGAGCTGGCCATAGGTTGTTATTGTGAAGATGAAGCGCGTTGCCATCGCTCGGTGCTGAGAGAACTACTAGCAGAGCGGGGTGCCCGCTTGGCAGAGCTGGCACCCGACTCACCACCCCTTACCCACACCTGATACCTGCATGCCGCCAGAAAGCCATCATGAACCCTGACAGCAAACCAACCACCTCCCTGCTCACCATAGGTCTGATCGGCGGTATGAGCTGGGAGTCCACCGTTCCTTATTACCAGCACATCAATCAGGCAGTGCGGCAACAACTAGGCGGCTTGCACTCCGCACGCATAGTGCTCTACAGCGTGGACTTCCATGGCATAGCCCAGTTGCAGCGCGATAACGCGTGGGACGAAGCCGGCAGGCAGCTGGCCAGCGTTGCACAGAAGCTGGAGGCCACAGGCGCAGATCTGCTGGTGCTTTGTACCAACACCATGCACAAGGTGGCCGATATGATCACGGCAGCCGCCAATATACCCTTGCTGCACATAGCCGACCCCACTGCAGCCGCCATACGCCAAGCCGGCATGCAGACAGTAGGGCTGCTCGGCACCCGCTTTACCATGGAACAAGCGTTCTACCGCGATCGCATGCAACAACACGGCATAGCCGTGCTGGTACCGGACGCCCCCGATCGCGACATCGTCCATCACGTCATCTACGAGGAACTGTGTCAGGGCCTTGTCAGCGACTCATCCCGGCGTGAGTACCAGCGCATCATCAAGCAGCTGAAGGATCAAGGCGCGCAAGCCGTGATCCTCGGTTGCACCGAAATCAGCATGCTGATCGGGCCTGAGCACGCAGCCGTACCCTTGTTCGATACCACTCGCCTGCATGCCTACGCAGCGGCCAGCATGGCGATGGCTAGCAACATCGACTGAAGCGGCCTATCGCCACTCGGCTTCATACACCGCCAGGCGGAGCCAAAGGCCGCAAAGCAATCGGCGCCGACATCACGATAGAGGTACGCGTCTCGCCAAAGTGATTGATGCTGCCGACGAACTGCTCCAAATGGCGGATATTGCGTGTCACCACCCGCAAGACGAACGAGTCCTGCCCGGTGACATGCAAGCATTCCAGCACTTCGGGCATGCTCTGCAACTGCGCAATCAATCTGGCCTTATCGGGCTGGGCGGTAGTCATGCCTACCAGTGCCATCACGTCGTAGCCCACCGCCTCGGCCGATACCAGCGCACGATAGCCCCGTACTACCCCAGCCTCCTCCAGGCGCTTCAAACGTTCCGATGCCGCCGGCACGGATAGCGCCACCTTGGCCGCCAGCTCCGTCAGCGAGATACGTCCATCAGCCTGTATGGCCTGCAGTATTTTCCAGGACTTTCCATCGATCTCCATAAAATCCCTATGCCATCGCCGAATATTCAAAAGAATTTTAGGCAAGTACCCAAAACATCCTTAGACATACCATTCAAGCACGGGCCACAGACTTGGACAATCTATCCATACAACCTGGAGCCCACTCATGGATACCCCACTCTTCCTGCAAGCCTGCCTGATCGGCCTCTCCATTGCTGCCCCAGTAGGCCCCATCGGCCTGCTATGCATACAACGCACGCTGCAGCATGGCGCCCGTACAGGCTTTGCCAGCGGCCTGGGCGCCGCTACGGCAGATGCCTGCTATGGCGCCATCGGTGCGCTGGGCATCACCAGCCTGACCCTGGCGTTTACCGCATTGACCTTGCCATTGACGCTAGTCGGTGGCGCCATGCTGATCTGGATGGGCATAGCCATGCTGCGCAGCACACCACCCGCTGCTGCCGCAGAGGTCAAACACGGCAGCCATGTCAGCGCATTCGCCTCGGTATTTGCCCTGACGCTGACCAACCCCATGACCATACTGTCATTCGCCGCCGTCTTCGCCGTACTAGGTCAAGGCCAAACAAGCAGCATCAGCCAGGCAGCGCTCATGGTCGCTGGCATCTTCACCGGTTCGGCCCTCTGGTGGCTAGGCCTGGCATGTGGCGTAGCCGCCGGTCGGCATCACCTCAGACCGCCTCAGCTGCGCTATTTGGGCCAAACCGCCGGGCTATTGCTGATCGGCTTTGCCTGCTGGCAATTGTTCGGCCTAGTGGTGGACTGATGTATCTGCCGGGCGAAACCCGCGTAGCGCCCGTGCACGCGCCTTCAGGCCAGGCAGACGGTCGCACCCTATCCGTACATCCTCCTCCATTCTGATGATGCGTATCCACCCAAGCCCTGACTAGACTTCCTGAGATCGGGTGCCGCGGCACACCACCCAAACACAGCAATCAGGAGGGATGGATGCCACAGACCTACAAGCAGCGGTATGACCGTTATAAAAAGGAAGTGGATGCTGCAGTCGGCAGGCCACTCGGAAAGTGGGGCCAGTTCAAGGCCTTCTTCGCACCCAACAGCTTGAGCACGGTTCGCAAGCAAGCCATAGACAACGCCAGTAACGCCAGAAGGGCAGCTGTCACGC
>NZ_JBAMDD010000018.1:0-90960 GCF_036961565.1 Chitinimonas sp. JJ19 | reverse complement strand
CGGGCTATCCCTGGGGGTTCATGCTATGGGCCAGCGCTTACTGGCGGCACGGATGGAGTTGTCGGTTATGGCTGTATGTTTAATTAAACGGGTCTGTCAACGGACTGGCCCAAAAGACATAGGGGTTGTCCGGTGCTTCTGGTATCAATTGCCACGCGGCCAGTGCCAGGTTGCGCAACTGGCCACCATGGCGGGCCTTGGCTTGGGCCTGAAAGTATTCGCCGTCGGCGGTGATGACAATCAGATCCAGTTTGCCGTCACCGTCGAGATCACTGATGGCATGGCAGGAACCGAACAGCGAGAACGCGGCGAAGCTGTCCCGCCCCATGTCGTCTAGTACGACGATGTAGCGCCAGCGCTGCAAGCTGCCGGAGGCTCCCAGCAGGCTGGTGGCGCTTTCTATGCAGACGTGCTGCGCACCCAGCTGGTAGACATCAGCCGTGGCAAGATCGAGCTTGCTCAGATCGGCCTGGGGGCCGCCTACGCTAAGCCGGCTGATGGCGAGGGTGTGGCGGTTCAACTGATATTGGCCCTTGCTGCCGATGGCCAGCTTGCCCAGCGGGGTATCACGCGTCCAGGCTGCGTGCTTGCCGCTGGGTGGCGATAGCGGGCCGAGCAAGGTCAGCGGTGGTGGCTGGGTGTGCAGCTGGCTGTAGAAGCTGTCGTAGTCCTGAAACAGCCGGCCTTCGTCTGCCTGGCTTGGCAGCGCGATCAGGGTGAGCCACAGCAGGGCGAGCAGGGGTAGGGATGGTAGCGACATGGCGCGGCTCATCGGCTTGCCCTCTGTAGGCCCAGCCAGGCGCCACACAGGGCCAGCGGCGCCAGGGTTAGCAGGCCGCCTATCAGGTCGTGCGAGGCGCCGCGTGCGCCCATGGCCAGGTACCAGATGAGCATGAGCAGCAGCACATGCAGCGTTAGGTACGCCAGGCGATGCCGTTTGAGGGTGAAGATCAGCACGCCTATGCTCAGCAGCAGGGTGAGCACGGCGCCGACCAGCCAGAACATGACATCGATATTACCGCTGGCCATGGCCGGGGCGCACAGCAGCGCGGCTGCCAGCCAGGCTGGTGGGTGCAGGCGGGGGAGGGCGTGTAGCGTCATGGCTAGCCCAACCCGGTGCTGCAGCCATCGCAGCCAAAGATGAAGAGATTGCCGGCGGGCAGGCGCTTGGCGACAAACCACTCCCAGGCAGTCTTGGTGGCGAGGTAGAGCTGGCTATCGTCGCCTGGGTTGATCATTTCCTTGTGGACGTGGCCGACTTCTTCGCCAAAGGTTTCTTCGCCGGTCCAGAGTTGAAAGCCGCTGTGCGAAGGCGAGGTGGAATCCTGGATGGTATGCAGGGCCAGACCGAACTCGAACAAGGCGGTCTTGCGATCGGGGGCGTTCCAGGCCCGATGGTATTGCGCCCGCACAAAGCGATTGGCTTCGGCTTGGGCTTCATCGGTGGTTTGCCGGGGGCGCCGCATGGCGTGCCTGTGGGTGGAATCCAGCCCCTGGTACACCTTGGCGTCGGCGGCGACATGAGCATGGGCCAGTATGGCGCGTTCGTCCTGCGGCAGGTGCCGGCCTATGACCAGAAAGGTGACCCGCTGGTGGACATAGAAGCCCTTTTGCGAGGCCCAGGCCAGTTGCACATTGCCCTGCGGACCAGCGCGAACGCCCAGTGTGCCAGCCATGGCGGGCTGGATGCGTTGGGCGATACCCTGCTCCAGGGACACCATGCTGCTGCTGGTACCCTGGGGGCCGGGTGTGCGCTGGCCGGCCATGGTTATTCTGCCACCGGGTCGAAGCGGATTTGCCGTACGTCGAGCAGGGCGAATTCACCGGTGTCGCAGGTGAATTCGCGCTGGCCCAGGCCCACCCAGGTATCGGTATGCGGCTGCAGCCACTGGGTGGCGCGCGACATGGCCAGGGCGCCGCCCATGGCGGGGGTGCCGGGGTAGCGTACGGGTATCAGCGCTGGGGTTTGCTGGCCGCCTGCCAGTTCCAGTTCGGCTTTTACCCACACCAGATCGACCAGCGATTCTGGCGCTTGCACGGTGATGCTGTTCAGTTTGTCGAAGGGTATCCAGCGGTACTGGCCATTGACATGGGCTTCCAGTACCGGGCCCAGGCGGCTGTCGGCATCGGCCAGCCAGCTGAAAGGTTGTTCGTTGATCTGGCCTGCACAGGTCGGCGCATCGGCCAGGGCCTGCTGGCGCAGTATGGCGGCGGCGGCGTGTTGGGCGGCGGCATCGCGCTGCTGGGCCTCGATCAGTTGGGCCAGCCAGGGGGCGGGTTCGCCGATAACGATGGGGGTAGCCTTGCCGGCGAAGACATCGGCACGGTTGCGCTCGGCAATCAGCACCTGCCGATACAGCTGGGCGAAGGTGGCGTAGTCATCGTAAAGCTTGGCCAGGGTATCGAGTTGCGTCTGCGCCCGGGTCCAGTCGCCCAGCACGGCCAGCAATTGAAACAGGAAAACGCGCGGCTCCGGCTTGGCCGGAGAGGTGCGTACCTCTGCCTGCAGGGCTTCCAGTGCTTCTGACGGGCGATTCTCCCGGATCAGGGTTTCGGCATTGCTCGATAAACTCATTGCTAATCTCATTTGCGGAGGGGAACGGCAATGGCCGGCGACAGGGCCGACCATTGCCTTGGGCCTTGCGGCCCAGCTACTTCGATCTGTCTGGCACCCTGGCCGCAAGACGCACTCCCTGGGGAGACGCTCTTGGCTCAGATGCCTGACAGGGACTTACACCTTCTTGTTAGCCTTGATGTCCCACTCGGACACCACAGCACCGCCCTTGGCGCTACCATCAGCACCTTGTGGCTGGTACTCGACCTTGACCTTGGAGAAGGACAGGCCAACCGCTTCCATCACGGCCTGACCACCGCCGTTGCTGCCCGAAGGGCTCACCGAGCTGACCAGCACGTCGGTCATGGTGATCTTCAGGTAGTCGAGGGGCTTTTCACCGGCCTTGCGGGCGGTCAGCACAGCCTTGGGGATGTGCTTGCCGGACATACAGGTCTGGATCAGGATGGGGCTGGCCTTGTCCAGGAAGTGGACGAAGGACAGGTCGTCAACCGACACCTTGCCTTGGCCGCCGCCGGTACCGGCATGCATGCTGGAGGCTTGCGACATGCCCCAGTTGAAGGAAATCAGTTCGATTTCGTTGGCATGCTTGTCGTCAGCCGATTCGCCTTCGATGCCGTCGATTTTCAGGAACATATCAATTGCCATTTACTGCTTCTCCTTGCTTAGAATTTGCGCTCGGGGCGCAGAACGTCTCCCCGGTACGATGCTGCTGTACCAGTGGGATACTGGATGGGGTACTGCCTTTTCAACCTGCGTTACAAATTGCGGTGTTCCACGCGTAGTAGCGAATCTGGTCGCGATCACGGTTGTTCCACACTTCTCCTACCGAACGCGTGCCGGCGCTCTGTGCACCGCCGATGCTGCCGCCCCAGCAACGTGGGTATTTGTTGCGATACACGGGGCCTTGCACGATGACGACTACGTGTCCATTGGATTTGACGGGTTGGTGCTCACCCGCCTTGAGACAGGCCAGAACGAGGTAGCCTTGACCGGCACGGGTAAGGGCTTCGGCTGGGCTGGCAAGCTTTGTCCAGTTACGATCCAGGTAGTCGGCAATGCCATCAGCCTGGGTATTGGGCAGATGTATGCCCAGCTCGGCTGCGACAGCCTTGACGAAACCAGAGCAGTTGTTCTTGTTGAGCACGCCAGCAGTAAAGGATTGCTCCCAGACTGCGCGGCATGCGTCGACGATGCATTTATCAGCCATGTTTCTCTCTTGCTTATTGTGGTGATGTACTTTTGCTGACGGTGATCAGCGGCACTTTGCGCTTGGTCTTGCAACTGGCAAGGCTGTCAGCGCTGCATGCTTTACCCGTAACCAGCTGGGTGCCTTCCACCTGCCAGCGCAGCCCACTGACATCAATGGTCTTGATCGTCTTGCAATCACTGGTCCGGTAGATAACCAAGCTGTCGTTGGAGCCGCTGTACTCATGCGCCAGCAGATGCTGTTCGCCCGCGTCCAGAAAGACCGACTTCCTTACCCAAATGCCGCCTTCTTCGATCTTGCATTGCTTGCCATCCTTGCGTTGCTTGATCACCAGGGGCGGCTCGGGAAAGACATCGACCTCGCCAGCCTGGCCTTCGTGGGTAAACAGCACTTCCAGATGCCTACCATGACCGACGTATTGATCGGCTGCGGAGCCTTGCACTATAGGCAGGGGGGTGAAGCCAGCCGTTGGGCATGCCGACGCAGCTGCGAAAACCAAAGCGAGACCCGCATACCTTAGTACTTGTAGCGGACGTATAAAGGTAAATAATGACATTGTCATTTCACTTGTGCGCATTGCGACCGTCCAGAAGGCTGGCGCAAGGCAATGTTAGGTTGCGGCCATGCAATGCCGGATTGCTTTATCGGCCAGCAGGACAATTGCCCTGCCTGCCCATCTATCGGAAGCATCACGCCTACGCGCGGGTCTACCCTGCTGGCAGGGGCTGGGAACAGCCGTACCGCACCAGGGACGGTCGGGTATAGGCGAAGGGCTGCCTTGGCAAGCGCCATCCGATTTCCTCCTGCACCTCAATACGGATGCATTATCATTTAATGATATTGTCATTATTGCTGTGCGCAATCTGACTGTTTTTATTGCATGTGCTGCTGTTGCCGCGAGAGCCTGGCAAGCGGCCGGCTAGGCCTGCCACTTGCCAGCGTGTGGGTACTAGCCGCCGCCTTCCTTGGCCGATGGCAGCTTGGACACCAGGCGCAACGACACGGTCAGGCCTTCCAGCTGGTAATGCGGGCGCAGGAAGAACTTGGCGGCGTAGTAGCCTGGGTTGTCTGCGATTTCTTCCAGATGGACTTCGGCCGCAGCCAGGGGCTTTTCAGCCTTGACCGATTCGGACGAGTTGGAAGGATCGCCATCGACGTAGTGCAGTATCCATTCGTTGAGCCAGCGCTGCATTTCGTCGCGGCTGGTGAACGAACCGATCTTGTCGCGCACGATGCACTTGAGGTAGTGGGCAAAGCGGCAGACGGCAAACAGGTAGGGCAGGCGGGCAGCCAGTTGGGCGTTGGCGCTGGCATCGGCGTCCATGTACTCGGTCGGCTTTTGCAGCGACTGTGCGCCGATAAAGGCGGCCAGATCCGAGTTCTTCCGATGCAGCAGCGGCATGAAGCCGTTCTTGGCCAGCTCGGCCTCGCGCCGGTCCGAAATGGCGATTTCAGTCGGGCATTTCAGGTCCACGCCACCGTCGTCGGTGGGGAAGGTATGGCAGGGCAGGTTCTCTACCGCGCCACCCGATTCCACGCCGCGTATACGAGTACACCAGCCGTACTGCTTGAACGAACGGTTGATGTTGACGGCCATGGCATAGGCGGAGTTGGCCCAACCAAAGCGCTCGTGGGCGGCGCCTGCGGTGTCTTCCTCGAAGTCGAACTCGTCCACCGGGTTGGTGTTGACACCGTAGGGCAGGCGGGCAAGGAAGCGCGGCATGGCCAGGCCTAGATAACGGGCGTCTTCCGATTCGCGCAGCGAGCGCCAGGCGGCGTATTCCGGGGTCTGGAAAATCTTGGTCAGATCACGCGGGTTGGCCAGTTCCTGCCACGATTCCATCTGCATCACCGAGGGGGCGGCACCGGTGATGAAGGGGCAGTGCGAAGCGGCGGCAGTGCGCGAGATTTCACGCAGCAGCTCGACATCGACGGGGCTGTGGTCGAAGAAGTAGTCACCCACCATGCAGCCAAACGGCTCACCGCCGAACTGGCCGTATTCTTCTTCGTAAACGCGCTTGAAGAAGGGGCTCTGATCCCAGTTGGTGCCCTTGAAGCGGCGCAGGGTGCGATGCAGATCGGTCTTGGCGACGTTGAACACCTTGACCTTGAGCATCTCGTCGGTCTCGGTGTTGGTGATGAGGTAATGCAGGCCGCGCCAGGCCGATTCCAGTTGCTGGAAGTCGGCGTGGTGGATGATCAGGTTGAGCTGTTCGGACAGCTTGCGATCCAGCTGGCCGATGATGGCTTCGATGGACTTGAAGGCGTCGTCGCTGATCAGGTTGGTGTCGCTCAGTACCTGCTTGGCCAGGGTGTGGACGGCCTGCTCCACGGCGCTGCGGGCTTCGTCGGTCTTGGGGCGAAACTCTTTTTGCAGCAGTTGGTAGAAATCATTCTGCTCTTCGTGCTGCGGGCCGGATTTGGCGAAATCCTGTAATTCGGTGGTCATGCAATCATGCTCCCTGGCTTATTCGGCAACAGTGGCGGCCGTATCGGCGGCTTCGGCCTTGGGGCTGCTGGACAGGCTGGCCAGCAGGGCCGGGTCTTGCAGCAACTTGGCGATCAGCGACTCGGCGCCGGTCTTGCCGTCCATATAGGTCAGCAGGTTGGCCAGTTGCTGGCGGGCTTCCAGCAGCTTGCGCAGTGGTTCGATCTGACGGGCAATGGCGGCCGGCGAGAAGTCGTCCATGCTCTCGAAGCTGACGTCAATGCTGAGGTTGCCTTCGCCGGTAAGGGCGTTGGGTACGCTGAAAACGGCGCGGGGGCGGAGCGACTTCATGCGCGAGTCGAAATTGTCGACATCGATCTCCATGAACTTGCGGTCGGCCAAGGAGCCTTGATCCACTTCGGACTTGCCGGAGAGGTCGGACAGCACGCCCATCACGAAGGGCAACTGCACCTTCTTTTCGGCGCCGTAGACTTCAACGTCGTATTCGATCTGTACGCGCGGTGCGCGGTTACGGGCAATGAATTTTTGTCCGCTATCACTTTTAGCCATGAGGGGTCCTTGCTAGCTGAGGTGGGTAGAGATTTGCGTTTCGGCCTGCAATGACCGTTTAGCGGTTAAGCCCGGCAACCATCTCGATCTGGCCCAGACCTTCAGGGGCTAGCTCGCGCATGATTTCCAGGAAATCCATTGTCATCAGCTTTTGGCCGCGCCGCAATAGCAGCGGAGCCGGGTGGCCGGGCTCATGACGTTCAAAGTAACTGCATGCCAACTCTACCAGCCGTGCGGCTTCCTGGCGGCTGTTGACTGATTGGGGCCATTGTCCGGCGGGTGCGTGGCTGACAGGCGCACCTTCGGCGGGCTGCATGGCGCCTTCTGCTGTGGCTTCGGCTGCTGGTGCCACATCGCCGGTCACGGCCTTGAGCGGTAGCTGCAAGGCTTGCAGCAGGCGGCGCAGGGGCTGGAAGTCCAGGCCGTGGTAGGGGGCGTTGTCGTCCAGCTGGCTGGTGATAACGGCGAGCGAGGCGAGAACCTGCGTCAGCAGATCGGCCATCGCCTGCGCCTGCGCCGGGTCGGCCTGCACCAGGCGCATCAGGTCGGCTTCCTGCAGGCCGCCTTCGCGCTCGGCCCGGCCGCTCAGGGTGATTTCGGCGTCGCGCACCAAGCAACTGCTGAGGCCGCGCACTTCCAGGTAAACCGATTGGCGTACGTCAGCCTGCAGGCACTCGGCGCTGGCCAGTACCGACAGGGCGTTGACGCGCATGGTGGCGTCGCCGTCTTCCAGTTCGGGGTGCAGGTCTGGCCAGTACTGGGCCAGTAGATCGGCTACCAGCGACAGACCCTGTGCCAGGCCTGGCAGGCCGCTGTTGCGGGTGGCGGCGCGGACCAGGAAGCCGGCGATGCGCAAATCCTTGCTGCGGGCCAGCATCTCCTGGGCTTGCCGGGCGACGGCCAGCCAGTCGGGCGCCACGGCGGCAATGATGGTGTCGCCGAACTGTTGTTCAGGCGTGCCGCCTGCCATGGCTTCCAGGGCGAGGAATTCTGCGCTGTATTCGAGGTTGTCGCCGCAGGGCTGCGCATCAGCTACCGGCGCAAGCAGGGCTGCGAGATCGATGTGTGACATTCTGATTTCCTCCTTGCGGAGTTTTGGCCGCAAAGGCATGGTTCTTGTGGGTGGCGATGCTATTGGAATTTACTATCGAACTCAAATGGCATTTTTCACCATCAATCGATAACGATTCTCTAATCTAATCATTGTGTTGACTTACTTTTGATGTTTATGTCATTTTGCCACCCAACTTCCGGTTATGCGGCGAACCTATGTATCATTGAAAACTGATCCTGATCGCCAGGTTTTTGCTGTTTTGTATTCCATGCCCGGGCACGGCAGGTCTGCCTAGGGTACAGGCACCTGCCCGTTTGAGGCTGGGCCTTAGGGGGAAATTGATGAAATCTATTACTTTGCATGCGCGTCTGTGGGCGGCGCTGGGCTTGGCTTTGTTGCTTTCGGCCTGTGCCAGCAAGCCTATCGCCATGGATGGCCTGCTCTACGCGGCACCCAAGGTCAATCCTGATGCCAGCGGCCGTTCCTCGCCGGTGGTGGTCAAGCTGTTCCATCTCAAATCGTTGGCCACCTTCCAGGCGGCCGACTTCTTCAGCCTGTACGAGCGGCCAGCAGAGGCTTTGGGTAGCGAGCTGGTGGCGGTCGAGGAGATCGCCCTGGTGCCTGGCATGCAACAGCGGCTGGAGCGCCCCATTGCCCCCGAGGCACGTTACCTGGCGCTGATTGCGGCCTTCCGTGATATCGAAAATTCACAATGGCGTGGCACGCTGGATGTCAGCCAGGGCGACAAGGTCTTGCCATTGATCGTGGAGGTCAGCGACAGGCAGGTGACCTTGCGCAAGGCCGATGGCAGCGGCGAGTTGACCAAGCTGGAAGCCAAGCTCAAGGAAAAGGGTGAGGAGGCGGTCAAATCGGCTGCCGATGATGCCGCTCAGGCGGCCAAGGACAAGGCGAAGCAGTCCTTGATGAAGCGCCTCAAGCGTACTCCCTGAATAGTGTAAGTCGCTGTCTTAGAAACGGATTTTGATCTTGAAGCACAATCGCGTGATGTGGAGCGAGGGGTTGTTTCTGCAACCCCAGCATTTCCAGCAACAGGAGCGCCATGTTGAGCGTCTGGTGGCCGCCACCACGATGCAGGACTGGTATTGGGGGTTCCGCCAGCTACGCCTGGACGAATCGCAGCTGGCCTTGGGCAAGCTGGCGCTAAGCCGCGCCAATGGGCGCTTCCGTGATGGTTCACCGCTCGATTGCGGCGGCGAGGATGCCTTGCCACCGGCGCTGGAGATACCGGCGGATGCGCGCAACGAGCGGGTCTACCTGGCCATGCCGTTGGCCAGCGACAGCCACCCCAGCCATGAGCTGGACCCGGCACAGGCGGCCATGGCCCGTTATGTGGCGCAGGTGGCCGAGGTGGAAGACAACACCGCCTTGGGCAAGCCGGTTGAGCTGTTGCTGGGCCGTCTCAACAGCCGCCTTGTGATGGAAAGAGATCTGGTTGGTAATATTACCGGCCTGGCGGTTGCCCGGGTTCAAGAGCGTCTTCCGAGTGGCGAAGTGAAGCTGGACGAGCAGTTCCTGCCCCCCTTGCTGGCCTGCCAGGCTCACCCGAGGGTTGAGGGTTATCCACGCGAAATCCTGGGTCTGCTGCGCCAGCGCGCCGGCGCCATGGCAGCCCGTATTGCGGCACCTGGCCGTGGTAGCGTGGCCGAGGTGGCGGAATACCTGCTGCTGCAGACCTTGAACCGCTATGCGCCCTGCCTGGCCCAGCAGGTAGCCATGCCGGCAGGTCATCCGGCAGATTTCCATCAACTGGGCCTGCTGATGGCGGGCGACCTGGCTATCTTTGCCCGGGAAGATCGCTTGCCTGCGACTTTCCCGGCCTATGATCCGGACAATCTGGATACTACGCTGACGCCGCTGATGGATGAGTTGCGCCGGGCGCTGGCCATGGTGATGGATCAAAGCGCGGTCGCCATCGAACTGCAGGATCGCAAGTACGGCGTGCGGGTGGCGATCACCCCCGATTCGGCGCTGTACCGGGAAGCCACCTTTGTGCTGGCGGCCCGTGGCCAGATGCCCACCGAGGTGCTGCGGCAGCGTTTGCCCAGCCAGATCAAGATCGGCCCTATCGACAAGATACGCGACCTGGTCAACCTGCAACTGCCAGGTATTGGCTTGCACTCCTTGCCGGTGGCGCCACGGCAGGTGCCTTACCACGCGGGCTATCACTATTTCGAATTGGATCGTAACCACGAACTCTGGGGTCAGCTTGAGCCCTCCGGGGGCGTGGCCCTGCACCTGGCCGGTGAGTTCCCCGGCCTTGAACTGGCGCTGTGGGCCATACGCCAGTAGCCGATTAGCACGACCCGGACGGAAAGCCGACTGGTCTCCCATAGGTGATGAGATGAACCGAATGATATTGCGCACTGCAGCGGGCCTGGTACTGGCATGGCTGGCCTTGCCCCTGAGTGCCGCCCCTGCGACCACTCCGGCAGCCACCACGCCGCCGGCTGCGCCGGCCAGCAAGACTGCGAAGCCGGCCAAGGCCGTCGAGGCAAAGAAGGCTGACGTGAACAAAGTGGATGCGAAGAAGCTGGATGCAAAGAAGGCAGACAAGGCTGAGGCCAAGAAAGCCGAAGCCAAGAGCAAGCCCGGCTCGACTGCTTACAACCGCTATGCGCCTATAGGCACCTTCCGGGTTTCGGTGGCACGCCTGCTGGACTTTGCGGACGGCAATGGCATGACGCCGCCGCCGGATGGCCCCTCGACCACGACCATACGCCTGGCCAAGGATCAGGCGGATATCTATCTGTCTGGCGTGCTCGATAGTGGCGAAGGTGTGAACTGGTGTACTGGCCGCCCCGGTGTGGCAACCGCCGAAGTGCATGCCGAGATCGTGCGTTCGCTACGCCGTATCAAGCAGCGTGACAGCAGCGCCGCTGCCGCCGTTGGCAATGTTGCCAAGGAACGCTTCCCCTGCAAGCGCACTACCTGATGCTTTGCCCTTGCGCTGACGCAAGGGTTACAACCTGGTGAAGAACCCCATGGACGCCGATTTCAATCTACTCAAGCCCACCCCCGGTGGGCAAACGCCGTCTCAGCCCGCCAGCGGGCCGTTGACAGGCTTTCACGACGACTTTGACGATGTGCAGAGCGAGCCGGTCTATTCCGGCCTCAATCCGCTGGTTGCTTGCGCCAACCCTTTGCTTTACCTGGCCGGGCAGCTGCGCAAGACGGCGCATCACCCCAACCCTGCAGGCCTGCGTGAGTACCTGGTGGAACGGGTGCGTGCGTTTGAAGATGCCGCTCGTGCTGCCGGCTTGCGCCATGAGCAGGTGATTGCCGGCCGCTATGTGCTGTGTACCCTGCTGGACGAAGTCGCCGCCGATACCCCCTGGGGTGGCATGGGCGTATGGGCCAAGCACAGCCTGCTGGTGACTTTTCACAACGAGACCTGGGGCGGCGAGAAGTTCTACCAACTGCTGGCCAAGCTGGGTGAGAACCCGGTAGGCAACCGCGACCTGCTGGAACTGATGTACCTGTGTCTGTGCATCGGCTTTGAAGGCCGTTACCGGGTCGTGGAAGGTGGCGCTGCGCAGTTGGATCTGCTGCGTCGCCGTCTGGTTGAAATGCTGCGGCAGCAGCGCCCAGCGGCTGAGCGTGATTTGTCCGCTAGTTGGCAGGGCGAGGTGGCGGTCAACAAGTCCACCCGGTTTGTCATCCCCCTGTGGGTGGCCGCCTCGACGGCGGGCTTGGTGCTGGCCCTGCTGTATATGGGCCTGTCGCTCAGCCTCAACCGGAATTCCGACCCAGTGTTTGGCGATATCCAGAGCCTGCGTGCCCGGGTGGCCAACCAGTTGCTGGATAAGCCGGCAGCGGCGCCACGACTGGCAGCCTTCCTGCAGAAGGAAATCAACGAAGGCCTGGTGTCGGTGGCAGACCACGAGAACCGCTCGGTGGTGACCATACGCGGTGATGGCCTGTTCGAGTCGGGTAGTGCCGATGTCACCCAGGCCTATCTGCCGGTGCTGGCCCGCATTGCGGCCGAGCTGCAGAAGGTCAAGGGCCAGGTGCTGGTCAGCGGCCACACCGACAACCAACCGGTACGCTCCATGCAGTACCCGTCCAACTGGCATCTGTCCCGCGCCCGGGCAGAGGCAGTGCGTGACCTGCTGGCAGATACCCTGCCGGCCGACCGCCTGATGGTTGACGGTCGCTCCGACAGCGAACCTGTCGCCGCCAATGATTCGGCGGCCAATCGCGCGCGCAACCGCCGCGTTGAAATCACCTTGTTCGTCAGTAAATAAGTCTGGCCACCCTCATCATGAAAAAACTGTTTGGCTTGTTGTTCAATCGTTGGGTGCTGGCGGCGCTGGGCTTTATCTGTCTGGCCTTGCTGATCTGGTTTGTCGGTCCCCTGATCGCCATTGCCGAGTGGCGCCCGCTGGCCCCCGTATGGGTTCGCCTGGGCCTGCTGGGCTTGTTCCTGTTGGTATTCCTGATACGCCATGCCTGGTCATGGTGGCGCAAGCGCCAAGCCAACAAGGCGCTGGAGTCGGGCCTGCTGGTGCAGACCAAGTCGGACGATGCGCAGGAGAACCAGGAAAACCAGGTGCTGCAACAGCGCTTCTCGGAAGCCCTGGGCGTGCTGCGCAAGGCCCGCACGGCCGAGGGTTCGGCGCGCGGTGTGCGCAAGTGGATGTCGCGGTTTGATAACGAGGCCTACCTCTACCAATTGCCCTGGTATGTGATTGTTGGTGCGCCAGGTACGGGCAAGACGACTGCGTTGCTGAATTCCGGCCTGCGCTTTCCGTTGGCCGACCACCTGCCCGGCGAAAGCGTCCGTGGCGTGGGCGGTACCCGTAATTGCTCCTGGTTGTTTACCGACCGCGCTGTGCTGCTCGATACCGCTGGCCGCTACAGTACCCAGTCCAGTGACAAGATGGCCGATAGCAAGGAATGGGGCAGCTTCCTGCGCCTGCTGGCGCGCCACC
This sequence comes from Chitinimonas sp. JJ19, assembly GCF_036961565.1. Classification (NCBI taxonomy): domain Bacteria; kingdom Pseudomonadati; phylum Pseudomonadota; class Betaproteobacteria; order Neisseriales; family Chitinibacteraceae; genus Chitinimonas; species Chitinimonas sp. JJ19. Next base: position 78,174 of record NZ_JBAMDD010000018.1, on the reverse strand, counting down.
GGCCTCGCCAGCCCATCAATGGCGTGATGCTGACCATCAGCGCCACCGAGCTGCTGCAGAACACCAGCTTTGAGATCGAACTGCAGGCAGCGGCATTGCGTAACCGTATCAATGAGTTGCGCGATGGTCTGCAGATCAATTTCCCCATCTATGTGATGGTGACCAAGATCGACCTGCTCGCCGGCTTTGGCGAGTACTTCGAGGACATGACGGCCGACGAGCGCCAGCAGGTCTGGGGTTTGACCCTGCCACTGCAGGAAGGCCAGGCCTCCGTGCCGCAGGACAAGGTCGCTGCCGAGTTCGACAAGCTGGCAGACCGACTGCAGGGCAGGCTGGTGGAGCGGCTGGAGCGTGAGCGCGATGCCCAGCGCCGCACCCAGCTGTGCCACTTCCCACAGCGCTTTGGCATTTTGCGCCAGCCCTTGCTGGAGTTCCTCGGCCTGGTGTTCTCGCCTACGCCGTACCAGGCCTCGGCCATGCTGCGCGGTGTGTATTTCACCAGTGGCACCCAGGAAGGCCAGCCGCTGGACCCCTTGCTGAGCCAGTTCCCCCGCGCCCAGCTGGAGCGCAACGGTGGCGGCGGTGGCGCGTCGTCGATGAGCAATGCTGGCGGCAAGGGATTCTTTATCTCGCGCCTGCTGAACGAACTGATTTTTGCCGAATCGCACCTTGCCGGTACCAACCGCCGCTGGCGCCGCCGCCGTGCCCTGCTGACCGGTGGTGGTTATGCCGGTCTGGCCGTGGCCACCAGCTTGGCATTGGCAGCCTGGGGCACCAGCTATGTGCGTAACCAGGGCTATATCGGTGAAGTGACCCAACAAGTACCGCAGGTGCGTGCCCAGGTCGAGCAACTGGTGGTGGGGCAAGACGGCAAGCTGGCCGATCTGGTGCCGGTGCTGCGAGCCGTGCGCGATGTGGCCGAAACCCCGCTGGTGAAGCGCGACGATGTGCCGATGTCCTTGCGGGTGGGCCTGTATCAGGGCGACAAGCTCGATGCGGCCGCCAACAATGCCTATGAGCGCTTGCTGCAGGATGCCCTGTTGCCGCGCGTGGTCTACCGGCTGGAAGAAGTGCTGCGGCAGAGCCAGCACGATGGCGATCTGCTGTATGAAGCCCTCAAGGCCTATGTGATGTTGCAGGACAGCCGCCATTTCGACACCGAAGCCTTCAAGGCCTGGGTGATGGTGGACTGGGAGGCCAATCTGGCACGCGAAGTGACGTCGGCCCAGCGTGATGAGCTGGAAGGCCATCTGGACGCTCTGCTGGCCCATGGCATGCCGACCAGCCCGGTGGCGTTGGACGAGAAGCTGGTGGCGGAAGCGCGCGAGATATTGCTGCGCAAGAGCTTGCCGGAACGCGTCTACGGTCGCATCAAGCGTATGGGGGTGGGCAATGTGGCGGCCGACTTCAAGGTTTCTGAAGTCGCTGGCCCGTCTGCCATGCTGGTGTTCCAGCGTACCAGCGGCCTGCCCTTGAACAAGGGTGTGCCAGGGCTGTTTACCGTCCGTGGCTACTACCAGGGTTTCCTCAAGACCGTGGAGCCGGTGGCGCACAGCATGGCCCAGGAAGAGCGTTGGGTGCTGGGCACCCAGCAGGGCGACGCCGAGGGCAAGCCCTTGCCGGCAGCCGAGCTGGCCAAGGTAAGTGCTGCCGTCAAGCGCATCTATCTGGAAGAGTACGCCAATACCTGGGAGCAGTTCACCAAGGACATCCGCCTGGTTCAGTTCGGCAACCTGTCGCAAAGCGTGCAGGCTGCCCGCGTGCTGTCGGCCAGCGATTCCCCGCTGCTGTCCCTGCTGCGCGGCATCGTGCGCGAAACCTCGCTGGCGCAGTACGCCGAGACCGAGAAGAACGCGGTGGACAAGGCGTCTGACAGCCTCAAGGAAAAGAAGGACGGCTTGCTCAAGCTTATTGGAGGTCAGGGTGAGGTCGTACCTGGCCAACAGGCTGGCTACCGCATAGAACGTTTGGTGGATGATCGCTTTGAGGGCTTGCGCCGCTTGGTACAGCCCAGTGCCCCGAACGCGCCGGCACCGATAGATGGCTCGCTGTCGCTGCTCAACGAGTTCTATACCTTCCTGACAGCTACCCAGACTGCCGTGCAGGGCGGGGTGGCGGCGCCGCAGAGCGATCTGCCCACTCGCTTGAAGGCAGAGGCCGCACGTATGCCTGAGCCCATGCACAGCGTGCTCGATACCTTGTCTACCACGGGTGTGACGCAGGCGCTGGGGGTAACCCGGCAGAACCTGTCGGCCAATCTGGGGGCTTCGGTGGGCGAGTTCTGCAGCCGTGCCGTGGTGGGGCGCTACCCTTTCAACCGTGGCGCCAGCGCCGAAGTGCGGCAGGAGGACTTTGGTCGCCTGTTTGCTGCCGGCGGGGTGCTGGACAGCTTCTTCCAGCAGAACCTGGCCCAGTATGTCGATATCAGCCGTCGGCCGTGGACCTTCCGCCAGGTGGGCGAGGGCAGCATGGGTGATGCATCCGGTGCGCTGATACAGTTCCAGCGTGCTGCCACCATCCGCGACGTGTTCTTCCAGGGCGGCAGCCGCCTGCCTGCACTCCGGCTGGATTTCAAGCCAGTGGAGATGGATGCGACCGTGATACAGGCCATCCTGGATATCGATGGCCAGTTGATACGTTACAACCATGGTCCGCAGATACCGGTGACGGTGAACTGGCCAGGCCCGCGTGGTGGTCACCAGGTTCGTCTGCAGTTTACCGGGCCTGGCGGCGCCGAGATCGGTGGCATGAGTTTCGAGGGCGGTTGGGCACTGTTCCGCGCACTCGACAAGGCGCAGATTTCGCCTTCTGGCCAGCCTGAGCGCTTCCGCGTCAGTTTTGACATCAACGGTCGCAAGGTGCAGTACGAGGTGACCTCGTCCAGCGTGCAGAACCCTTTCCGCATGGCGGAACTGGCTCAGTTCTCCTGCCCGGCCAGACTGTGAGGCCGAGATGAGCCAGGATCTCCCCATCGCCGGTTGGTACGGCAAGATGCCTTCGTTGTCGGACTTCGCATCGCGCCGGCTGGACAGCACGTTTATCGACGCCTGGGATAGCTGGCTGCGGACTTCGCTGCTGGCCAGCCGCGAAAAGCTGGGCCAAGCCTGGCTGGAGCGCTATCTCAACGCCAGGGTCTGGCGCTTTCTGCTGGCGCCAGGCGTGTGCGGCCAGCCTGCCTATGCCGGGGTGATGATGCCCAGCGTGGACGCCGTGGGCCGCTATTACCCCCTGACTGTCTGTGCGCCACTGTCTTCCGCTTGGGCAGCCCGCCTGGCGCGGGCCGAAGGCCAGTGCTGGTTCGACCAGATAGAGGCCATTGCGCTGGCGGCACTGTCGCGTAATTTAAGCCCCGAACAGCTGGATGAGGCGCTGGCGCGCGTGCCCATGCCGCGCGCCCAGAACGAGGATGCCCAGCTGGACAACGCCGTGCTGCAACTGGCTGATGCCTGGCGCCTGCAGGGTGGCCAGGCCAGCCAGAGCCTGCTGAGCGGCGGCCGCTCGCTCAATGATGTATTTGGCAGCCTGGGCCGGCAGACGGTGACCCGTCTGTGTGAAGGCAAATCCTTGTGGTGGGTGGGCAGCCGTGAGCAGGACGCCCTGCGCCTGGTGCGCTTCGACAATATGCCGCCGCCCTATGCCTATGCCCAGTTCCTGGCGGGTGCGGCAGCAGAGGCAACGGCGGGTGTACGCAGTGAAGCGCGTTGAACCTGGCGCAGCTTTGCGCCATGAGCACGGGCTTAGGTGCGGCTATGGCATGCCACTGCTGCACCGGTCTGGCTGCGCCGTATTTGCCTGCCTGGGGGGTTGATGGAACAGACCGCCAAGGCACCACTGGGCCATAAACTCTATCCCTCATTGCTGGACAGGCTGACGGACAACGCGCCAGACGTGAAGGAAGAGCCGCCCGAACACCGGGTGCTGCGCGCTGCCCAGCTAAGGGCTGGCGTGCTGCGTGATCTGGTGTGGCTGCTCAATACCGTGCGGCCCGATGACGATGCGTTGGCGGCGGTGGCACAGGTGCGGCAGTCTGTGCTGAATTACGGCCTGCCAGCACTATCTGGTCAATCTCTGGCCAATCTGCAGGCACGCGATATGGAGCGTGCCATCCACGATGCCATAGTCTGCTTTGAGCCACGCATCGATGCGGCCACCCTCAGCGTTACCCTGTTGCGCAGTGCCGGCATGACGCACCACCAGCATGTGGGTTTTGAAATCCGTGGCCAATTGTGGTCACACCCTTACCCGGTCGAACTGCTGCTCAAAACCCAGCTGGATGTTGAGTGCGGCGAGTTCAGGCTGGATGACGAGCGCTAGACGCAGCCATGATAGATCCCCGTTTTCTTGAACTGTATAACCAGGAACTGCGCCATGTGCGCGAGATGGGGGGCGAGTTTGCCCAGGCTTTTCCCAAGATAGCCGGCCGCCTGGGTATGGGCGGGGTGGCGGTGGAAGACCCCTATGTGGAGCGCCTGCTGGAAGGCTTTGCCTTCCTGGCCGCACGGGTACAGCTCAAGCAGGAAGCCGCCTACCCGGCCTTCACCAGCCATCTGCTGGATATGGTGTATCCGCATTACGGCATGCCGGTACCGGCCATGGCCATCGCCCGCTTCCGTCCATCCTCCACCACCGGCAGCATGACCCAGGGCTACGAAGTGCCACGGGGCGCCCGCCTGCGCGGCCGTATGCCGGCCGGTGAGCAGACTGCCTGTGAGTTCAGTACGGCGCAGGCGATCAAGCTGTGGCCTATCGATATCGTCTCGGCCCGCTACCAGACCCATGTAGCAGACCTGCCCATAGCCAGCCGCCTGCCCACAGGCTTGCCCAAGGGTTTATTGCGTATCAAGCTCAAGGCCCGCAATGGCCTGGGCTTTGACAAGCTTAATATCGATGACCTGCCCATCTATCTGTCGGCAGCTGACGATGTGGCCAGCCGTCTGGCTGAATTGATACTGGGCGCTGCCCAGGCTGTGGCGATCTACGATCCCGCTCGGCCTGCTGGCGGCACCGTGCTGCCGACCAGTGTGATTGCACCAGTGGGTTTCGAGCCGGAAGAGGCCTTGCTGCCTTACCAGAATCGCTCATTCGACGGCTACCGCCTGCTGCATGAATACTTTGCCTTTCCCCAGCGCTATTTGTTCTTCCGCCTCAAAGGCCTGGAGCAGGCCATACGTACCGTCAAGGGCGATACGCTGGAGATCGTCATCCCGCTGAGCCGGGGCGATGATGCCCTGGCGTCACTGGTGGATGAGCAGTGCTTTGCCCTGTTCTGCGCGCCCGTCATCAATCTCTTCACCAAGCGCTTGGACCGGGTGCATGTGGACCCGCTGCAGAGCGAATACCACGCCGTGGTCGATCGTCGGCGGCCGCAGGATTTCGAGATCATGCGGGTGGAGGCGCTGGAGGGGTATGGCCCCGATCAGCAAGAAGAAACACGTTTCCTGCCGTTCTACGCCACCTATGACCAGCATAGGCCCCATGCCCGAGCCTTCTTTACCAGCCGGCGCGAGCCCAGGCTATTGTCGCTGGAGCAGCGGCGCACCGGTGGGCGCGCGTCCTACCTGGGTAGCGAATTGTTTGTCCGGCTGGTCGATGGCGATCGTGCGCCGTTCTCGGAGCGCATCGTTCAACTGGGGGGCGAGGTGCTGGCCAGTAATCGCGACCTGCCTTTGCTGATGCCTATCGGGGGCGACAGCGACTTTACCCTGCTCGATTCCGCACCGGTCGATGCCATACAGTGCCTGCGCGGCCCCAGCCGCCCTATCCCGGCCGTGGTGGGGGGGGAGGTGGCCTGGCGACTGGTCAACCACCTGTCGCTAAACCATCTGGTCATGACGGACCTGGATGGCGAAGCTGCCGCCCGTGCCTTGCGTGACATGCTGCTGCTGTACGCCGAGCGTGGCGATGTGGCGCATCACCGGCATGTGGAGAGCGTAGAGCGCATGTCGGCGGCGGCGGTAACCCGTCGCCTGCCTGGGCCTGGGCCGCTGGTGTTTGGCCGTGGCGTGGAGATCAAGCTGACTATCAACGAGACAGTGTTCGGTGGCGCCAGCCCCTTTGTGCTGGGCATGGTGCTGGAACGCTTCCTGGCCCGCCAGGCCACGCTCAACAGCTTTACCGAGATGGTGCTGGTGTCGACCAGCAGGGGTGAGCTCAAGCGCTGGCCTGCCCGTGCAGGGGTAAAGGCCTTGCTATGAGTTTTTGGCGCAAGGTGGCGGAACGCCCCCAGGGCGTGCGCCTGTTCGAATTGCTGCGCAAGATAGACGCAGAACAGGTACAGCGTCCCCGGCAGGGTACCTCCACTCGGCCGCAGGAAGACGGCGTGCGCCTGGGGCAGGCACCCTCACTGGGGTTTGCCCCGGTCGAGCTGGACAGCGTGGATGCCGACGGCGCGGTGCCGCAGGTCAAGGTGCGCTCGCTGGGCCTGTTTGGCCCCAACGGCGCCTTGCCCCTGCATATGACCGAGTACGTTTGGGACCGGCTGCATAATCACCGTGATCCGACCTGGGCCAATTTCGCCGATATCTTCCACCACCGCATGCTGGGGCTGTTCTACCGTGCCTGGGCCGAGGCAGAGCCTGCGGTGGCATACGACAGGCCGGCGCAGGACAGCTATGCCGACTACCTGGGGGCGCTGTGTGGCTACGGTGCAGATAGCCTGCGCCAGCGCGATTCGGTGGCTGACGAGGCCAAGCTGCATTTTGCCGGCCTGCTGTCGCGCAGCAATCGGGATGCCGACAGCCTGTCGCGCATCCTGGCAGATTATTTTCAGGTGCCCGTCAACATCCAGCCCTTCACCCGGCACTGGTTGACGCTGCCCGTCTCGCAGCGCAGCCAGCTGGGCAGGGCAGGGGGGCTGGGCCAAGGTGTGGTGCTGGGCAGTCGGGTGCCAGATAGGCAATCCTGCTTCACCATCACCCTGGGGCCTATGCCCTATGCCGAGTATGTCCGCTTCCTGCCCGGCAGCGCAGCGCTCAAGCGCCTGCATGACTGGATTGCCAACTACGTGGGCCTGAGCCTGCAATGGCAGTTGCGGCTGCTGGTGGACCCGGCCACCGTCCCGGTGCCTAGATTGACCGGCCAGGTACAACTGGGGCGCGATGTCTGGCTGGGCCGGCCTGTGGCCGACCAGCCGGCAGAAGGATGGCGTCAGCCATGCACAGCCTGACGCCTATCCTTGCATCAGGGTTTGTCCAGCCCGAACAGCGCATCCAGGGAATCAGCGGCTGGCGCAGCAGCTGGCGCAGCAGCGGGTGCCGCTGGCGGGATGGTTGGCGCAACTGGCGGGCTGGCCTCCACGGCCTTTTCCGCTTCTACCGGGCTGGCAGCCGGCTCAATGGGCAAGGCATCCGGCACGATGGGCGCGGGCAAGGAGATGGTGTCGTCCATGGGTATGGTCGGGCTGGCCGCGCTGCCATGCAATCGCACACTGCTGTGTATGCCGGGTGTATGGTCTGCCTGGGTCAGGCTGGGTGCGGTGGTGTTGCCCAGGTCGAGGAAGGCATCGCTGGGCGGATTGTAGCGATCAAAGATGCCGCCCGGCGCCAAGGGGTCGGCGCTGCTGCCGGCTTGCAGGCCGAACAGCAGATCCAGGCTGTCAGCCGTGCTGGCTACCGGCGTGAGCGAAGAGGCCGGCGTACCCACGCCCAGCATGCTGCCCAGGCTGCCGCCCCGGTCATTCAGCGCAGCTGTATTGGGCGCGATGACTGGCGTGGTGTTGGTGTTCAGCCCATCCAGGCCAGTGTAACTGTGGCTGGGGGGCGGGACGGGCTGGCTGCTGCGCTGGCTGGGCGGGGTCAGATCGCCAAAGTCGAATGGATCGATGCTGCTGCTGGGCTTGCTGGCTGGCATTACAGCGGTCGGCGCGACATAAGCCGGCGCGGGCGCAGGGCTGGCGATGGGCTTGCGGGCATGCAGATCGCCAAAATCGAAGGGATCGACGCTACTGCCTACCGCAGCCGCAGGGTTGGCGGGCGGGGTGGCCGGTACGGGTGCGGGTTCGACCATGGCCTTGTGCACCGCTGGGCCAGCAGGCTGCAGAGTGCCGAAATCGAACGGATCCACGGTGGTGCTGGCAGGGCTGGCCATCACGATGGGCGCTGCGGCGGTGGTAGCCGGCGCGATGGCGACCGCTGGCACTGCGGTTGTCGCGGGGCGGCTGGCATGCAGGTCAACCGCCAGCTCCATGCCGCTGATGCGCACGCTGTCGCCATGGCTCAAGTTGGCTCGGCTACCGTAGCCCAAGGGTTTGCCGTTATGAAACACCGGCAGCAGGTCACCCAGGTCTTTCAGTACCCAGTTGTCCTGCAGTTTCTCGATGGCCAGATGCACCTGGGAGATATTGCTATCGCCACTCAGTACCAGGTGGTTGGCCGGTGCACGGCCGACAGTGCCGCCATCTTCGTCGAAGTAGGCATCGGCACCGGGCGGGGTCAGCAAGGTCAGTTTCAGCATGGCGTTACGTCTAGTCACGGTAGTCGAAGGATTACGCTGCCTATTCTACGCTTTCCATTTGTCATTTCCCGCAGACGTTCGCAATTGGCCACACAGTTTGTGCCTGGCGCTACGCCTGCTTCATATTCATTCTTACATTAATCACGGCAGGTAGATCATGTCCGAAATCAGTCGCGCCGCCCTCTTCGGCAAACTCGATTCCACTCTATACAAGGCCCTGGAAGGCGCCACCGTACTGGCCAAGCTGCGCGGCCATGGCGAAGTCGGCCTGCTGCACTGGCTGAACCAGCTTCTGCTGGCGCAGGATGGCGACCTGCATCATATCGCCCGCCATTTCGGGCTCGATGCCTCGCGCCTGGCGGCGGACCTGACTGCTGCGCTGGACCGCCTGCCGTGCCCTGGCACGGCGGTGGATCTGTCCAGCGATCTGGAACTGGTGACCGAACGCGCCTGGGTCTATGCCACCCTCAAGTACCGCGAGAGCCGTGTCCGTGGCGGCACCCTGCTGCTGGCAGTGTTGCGTACGCCCGCCTTGCGTGACCGCTTGTTCAACCTGTGCGGTGAGTTCCGCCGCATCGGTGACGACAAGCTGGCCGACGCCCTGCCGCAGATCGTGAAGAGCTCGCCCGAACATGCGGAGCAGAGCGCCGATGGCATCTCGGTAGCTGCGCCGGGCGAGGCCAGCGGTGCCATTGCCCCGGCAGCCATGGGCAAGCAGGAAGCATTGCGCCGCTTTGCCGTCGATATGACCGAGCGCGCACGCAATGGCGAACTGGACCCCGTACACGGGCGCGACGCCGAGATCCGCCAGATGGTTGATATCCTGATGCGCCGCCGTCAGAACAACCCGCTGCTGACCGGCGAGGCAGGGGTGGGCAAGACCGCCGTGGTGGAAGGCTTGGCCCTGCGTATCGCCCAGGGCGATGTGCCGCCGTCTTTGCAGGATGTGAGCCTGCTGTCGCTGGATATCGGCATGATGCAGGCCGGGGCCAGCATGAAGGGCGAGTTCGAGAACCGCCTCAAGCAGGTGATAGAGGAAGTCCGCAGCTCGCCGCGCCCCATCATCCTGTTTATCGATGAAGCCCATACCCTGATAGGCGCCGGTGGCGCTGCCGGTACCGGCGACGCCGCCAACCTGCTCAAGCCCGCGCTGGCACGTGGCGAGCTGCGCACGGTGGCCGCCACCACCTGGAGCGAATACAAGCGCCATATCGAGAAAGACCCGGCCCTGACGCGCCGCTTCCAGGTTGTGCAGGTCAACGAGCCCGACGAAGACGCCGCCTTGGTGATGATGCGTGGCGTGGTCGGCCAGCTGGAATCGCACCACCAGGTGCAGGTGCTGGACGAGGCCGTCGAGGCCGCCGTGCGCTTGTCGCACCGCTATATTCCTGCTCGCCAGCTGCCGGATAAATCGGTCAGCTTGCTCGACACGGCCTGCGCCCGCGTTGCCGTCAGCCAGCATGCCACTCCGGCTGCGGTGGAAGATTGCCTGCGCCAGCGCCAGGCGCTGGAAACCGAACAGGCCATACTGCAGCGCGAGTCTGCCATCGGGCTGGATCGTGAAGGCCGTCTGGCCACACTGGCCGAGCAATTGCGCGTGCTGGAAGACGAACACGCCGTGCTGACCGCACGCTGGGAAGTGGAACGCGGCCTGGCGCAACAGGTGCTGGCCTTGCGTGAGGCACTGCGCCAGGGCGAGGCGCTGGATGAATCCGGCCGCAAGGACAAGCTGGCCGAACTGGCCAAGTTGCAGGATGAGCTGGCCGAGCTGCAGGGCGAAGCCCCACTGATACTGCCCTGCGTGGACGAGCAGGCCGTGGCGGCCGTGGTGGCCGACTGGACCGGCATCCCGGTGGGCCGTATGGTACGTGACGAAGTCGACGCCGTGCTGCGGCTGGCGCAGACGCTGGAGCGCCGCGTGGTGGGCCAGGCCCATGCGCTGGAAACCATTGCCCGCCGTATCCAGGTATCGCGCGCACGGCTGGACGATCCCTCCAAGCCCATAGGCGTGTTCATGCTGGTCGGCCCGTCTGGCGTCGGCAAGACCGAGACCGCCCTGGCGCTGGCCGAAACCCTGTACGGCGGCGAGCAGAACCTGATTTCCATCAATATGAGCGAATTCCAGGAAGCCCATACGGTGTCCACGCTCAAGGGCGCGCCTCCCGGCTATGTGGGCTATGGCGAAGGTGGTGTACTGACCGAGGCCGTGCGCCGTCGCCCCTACAGCGTGGTGCTGCTGGACGAGATCGAGAAGGCCCACCCCGATGTGCATGAGATATTCTTCCAGGTATTCGACAAGGGCTGGATGGAGGATGGCGAAGGACGCTATATCGACTTCCGCAATACAGTGATCCTGCTGACCTCCAACGTGGGTAGCGATCTCAGCATGCAGCTGTGCCAGGACCCGGAGCTGCTGCCGGATGCCGAGGCACTGTCGCAGGCATTGCGCCCGGCGCTGCTGCAAACCTTCCCGGCCGCGCTGGTGGGCCGCATGTCGGTGGTGCCTTACTACCCGCTGTCCGATCGCGTCATCCTGGACCTGATCGGCATGCGGCTGGATCGCATTGCCCGTCGCCTGCAGGACAACCACGGCATACGCCTCGACTACGACGAGACCGTGGTGCAGCAGGTTGCCGATCGCTGCCGCGAAGTGGAGTCGGGTGGCCGCATGATCGACGCCATCCTGGCGCGCTCGGTGCTGCCACGTATCAGCCAGGAGATACTGCAGCAGCTGGGCAAGCTGCCAGCACTGCAGGCCGTGCAACTGGGCGTGGACAATGGCGACTTTACCTTTGGCCTGCAGCACGAAGCCGTAGCGGAGTAAGCCAGCCAGCTAGCGGGCGCACGTAAAGCGCCCGCTGCTGGTCATGGCATGACGTAGCTGGGCAACGGGGCATGGCAAGGCGGCGAAAGCTGTCGGGTCATGCCCCGTTTCTCATCGACAAGTATTTGAAATGCCGGGTTTTCTTTCCTTTTTTCGGAAAACTTGGTACAAACCCGGCCTCATGATTCAGCTCAAATACCTTTCTGCCTACTCACCCAGCCTGCAGGCACAGGTGCAGCAACTGATAGCCGAAGACCGGCTGGGTGCGCATTTGCAGACCAAATACCCGGTGAGCAATACGGTACAGACCGACAAGGCGCTGTACCGCTATGTCTGCGAGCTCAAGCAGGAACACCTGCGCAATGCGCCAGCTATCGACAAGGTGGCGTTCGACAGCAAGCTCGATGTGGTGCATCACGCCCTGGGCCTGCATACCGCCATCTCGCGGGTGCAAGGCGGCAAGCTCAAGGCCAAGAAGGAAATCAGGGTGGCCAGTCTGTTCAAGACGGCACCGGCCGAGTTTCTGCACATGATAGTCGTGCATGAGCTGGCCCATCTGAAGGAGCACGACCATAACAAGGGCTTCTACCAGCTGTGCGAGCACATGCTGCCCAACTACCACCAGCTGGAATTCGATCTGCGGCTTTACCTGACGTGGCGCGAGGGTCCGGCGCGGTGATGTGAGCACCCATAAAAAACCCCTGCCTATGCTGGCAGGGGTTTTTCAGGCACGCGCAGGGTGACGCTTACTGCTCGGGTATGGGCTCGCCGCGGGTCTTCCACAGCGAGTAGAGCACGCCGGCCAGCAGCAGACCGAAGGTCACGCTCAGCGATATCGGCGAAGGAATCTTGATGCCCAGATTGACCAGGAAGATCTTGACGCCGATGAAGACCAGCACGATAGACAGTGCGTACTTCAGGTAATGGAAGCGGTGCACCATGGCGGCCAGGGCAAAGTACAGTGCGCGCAGGCCCAGGATGGCGAAGATGTTCGAGGTGAAGACGATAAAGCTGTCGGTGGTAATGGCGAAGATGGCGGGGACGCTATCCACGGCGAATACCAGGTCGGTTACCTCGACCATGATCAGCGCCAGGAACAGGGGGGTTGCCCACCAGACCTGCATGGCGGGGTTCTTGGGGTCGGCTGCCTTGACGAAGAAGTGGTTGCCCTCGATTTTCTCGGTAAAGCGGAAGTGGCCCTTCAGCCAATTGATTAGCGGATTGCTGGCCACATCGGTGGCATCGTCCTTGGCTAACAGCATCTTGATGCCGGTGAACACCAGGAAGGCACCGAAGAGATAGAGCACCCATGTGAATTCATGGATCAGGGCGGCGCCCAGGCCTATCATCACGCCACGCATGACGATGGCGCCGAGTATGCCCCAGAACAGCACCCTATGCTGATAGACGCGGGGGATGGCGAAGTAGGTGAAGATCAGCGAGATGACGAAGACGTTGTCCATGGACAGGCTCTTCTCCACCAGGAAGCCGGTGAGATAGTCCATACCGGCCTGTGCGCCCAGCTGGTACCAGACAAAGCCGCCAAACAGCAGGCCTGCGCTGATATAGAAGGCGGAGAGCTTGAGGCTCTCCTTGACGGAGATTTCATGGTCCTTCTTGTTGAGGACGCCTAGATCAAGGACAAGCAGGATGACGACGACAGCCGCGAAGGTGCCCCACATCCAGAGTGGATAGGTCATGGTGGATTTCCAGTCAGTTCAATAAATCATCAGGCGTACCGCCAAGGCGGTACGCGGCAATCTATGCTGGCGCCGGCCGGGGGTGTCCCCCCTGGCCTGGCGCCAGGCGGCTTAACGTAAAGCCTGCAAGGCGGCAATGCGTGTTTCTATGGGCGGATGGCTGCTGAACAGGCCCGCCATGCCACCGCTGATGCCCGAGGCAGCCATGGTCTTGGGCAGCTCGCCTGGCTGGCGGCCTCCCAGCACTTGTAGCGCGTCTATCATGGGGGCCGTGCTACCCAGTAACTGTGCGGCACCGGCATCGGCGCGGTACTCACGCTGGCGTGAGAAGTACATGACGATGATGCTGGCCAGGATGCCGAACAGGATCTCGAACATGAAAGAGGCAATGTAATAGCCTATGCCGGGGCCGCTGCTTTCCTCGTCGCTCTTGCGCAGAAAGCTGTCGACCAGATAACCGGCCACCCGCGATAGGAACACCACAAAGGTGTTGACCACACCCTGTATCAGGGTCAGCGTCACCATATCGCCATTGGCGATATGGGCGACTTCGTGGGCCAGTACGGCCTCCACTTCACGCCGGCGCATGCTGCTCAGCAGGCCGGTGGAGACGGCCACCAGCGAGTTGGACTTGCTGGCGCCGGTGGCGAAGGCATTGGGCGCGCCCTGGTAGATGGCCACTTCGGGCATGGGCAGGCCGGCGCGGCTGCTCAGCTGCCGCACGGTATCGACCAGCCAGGCTTCATCGGCATTGCGGGGCGAGTTGATGACCTGCGCGCCGGTACTCCACTTGGCCATGCTTTTCGACATCAGCAGCGAGATAAAGGCACCACCAAAGCCGATCAGGGCTGAAAAGCCCAGCAGCATGCCGAAGTTCATGCCGTTGGCTGTGAGGAAGCGGTCTACGCCCAGGATGCGCGCGCTGATGGACAGCACCAGCATGACCGCCAGATTGGTCAGCAGGAAAAGCACGATGCGTTTCATGATTTGGATCTCCCATGTTCAGGCAGAGGCCTGTGTCGATCAGGAACGGGCGTAGCGTACGGCAAGCGAGATTGCGAAAGAATCGAGTATATTGGTATGAATACTTCGATTTTCTCGATGAATCATATGGCCAAGCCTGAACTCAACTACAAGCATCTGCACTACTTCTGGACTGTCGCCAAAGAGGGAGGCATAGCCCGGGCTGCCGAGCGCCTGGGGTTGAGTCCGCAAACCATCAGTGGCCAGCTCGGTAAGCTGGAGCGCGAAATGGGCAGGGCGCTGTTCAGGCCGGCCGGCCGGCGGCTTGAGCTGACCGAGGCGGGCCGGGAGGCATTGCGCTATGCCGATGAGATCTTCCTGCTGGGCGAGCAGTTGCAGGAATTCCTAGCCAATCCCCAATTGGTACAGGCTAGTCGTTTGACTGTAGGTATAGCCGATTCGGTTCCCAAGCTGGTGGCCTACAAGCTGCTGGCGCCGGTGTTGCAGGCCAGCCCCAGCGTGCGGCTGGTCTGCCATGAAGGCGAGTTCGAGGAGCTGATCTCGGCCTTGTCGCGCCACAAGCTCGATGTCGTGCTGTCGGATCGTGACCTGGGCCAGGGGGGGCAGCGGCGGCTGGTGGGCAGGCGAGTTGCGTCCTGGCCTATAGGCATCTACGCCAACCGGACCCTGCTGGCGCGGCAGCTTGAGGCAGAGCGCGGCGTGGTACCGCAACGGGCGCCCATGCTGCTGCCCAGCAAACGCAGCTTTCTGCGCTCGCGGCTGGATGCTTGGCTGGATGCCCAGGGCTTGAATCCGGTCGTGGTGGGGGAGTTCGACGACAGCGCCCTGCTGACTACCTTCGGCGGCAATGGCGTGGGGTATTTCCCGGCGGCCACCATGCTGGCGGAGACGCTGGCCCGCCAATACGATGCAGAGCTGGTGGTGGTGCTGCCTGAGCTGCACGAGGACTACTACGCCATCAGCACGCCTTCACGGCTGCCTAGCCCGCATATTACGGCGCTGCTGCGGGCGGCTGAAGTGGCCTGACTGGCTGATGCAGTAAAACAAAAAGCCCAGCGCTAGGCTGGGCTTTTTGCTTACATCTGGCTCCTCGACCTGGGCTCGAACCAGGGACCTACGGATTAACAGTCCGGCGCTCTACCGACTGAGCTATCGAGGAAAGGAGGCGCACTTTAATGTCCAGGCAGGCGCTTGTCAAACATCTTTTGCATTTATTTTTTTATTTCTTCAGGCTTGGATGGTGAATCCTTTTATTATCAATGGCTTGTCTGGGGCGGTTTGCTGCAAGGCAGCATAGTGTATCGACGCCATTGAGCTAAGCTGAATCAGATAACGGGCCCATGACAGAGGCTGGGGAGCAAGGCTATGCGGGCGAGCACCTGTGAAACACTGATTTCGGACCCCTACCGTGCGGGTTTGGCACTGGGAGAGGGCCTGGCCGGCCTGGCGCCCGAGGTGGTGTTCCTCTTCACCGCCGTCCATTACGCCGGCAGTACCGAGCTGCTGGAGGGCCTGTATGACGCATTGGGCCGCGATGATCTGGTGGTGATAGGCAATAGCGGCGACGGCTACTATGCCGCCGGGCGGGCCTCCGATCTGGGTGCAGTGGCGCTGGGCCTGAACAGCGGAGGCAAGGTGCGCTGGACCGTGGCCTGTGCGCCAGGAGTGGGGGACGACCCTGTGGTGGCCACCCGGTCGGCCTTTGCGCAGTTGCGCAGCGCCATGGCAGAAGATGCCGCGCTGGTGTTCCTGGCGGCCGACTTCCGTGCTGATGCCAGCCTGATAGAAACCGTGCTGCGCGATGAAGTGGATTGTCCGGTAGTGGGGGGGCTGGCGGCAGACGATGACAGGATGCGTACCTGCTACCTCTACGCCAACCGGCAGGTATTGCAGGATGCCGTGGTCTTGCTGGGGATGGCGGGGGAGGTGCGTTTTGATATCAGCATAGGCAACGCACTGACGCCAGTTGGCCGGCCGGGGCTGATAGAAGAGGCCGAGGGCACGGCGCTGTATCGTATCGATGGCATAGGTGCCATGGATTTTATCGAGCGCGAAACGGGCAAGCCGGTGCTGCAGACGGATCGCGGCGTGGTGGCACTGACCATCGTGGACCCGGATCGGACCGCGCAGCGACGCTTGCGCGCCATCGTGCCTGACTTCGGTCGTGGCCACGGCGCCATCGGGCTGTATGGCGGCATCGAGGCGGGCAAGACGGTGCAGGTCTGTTTGGCCAACCCGGCCGACCTGATGGCCGAGGTAAGCCGCATTGCTGGGCGGGTGGCTACCCTGGATTTCCAGCCAGTGGCAGGCCTGATCGTCAGCTGTACCGGACGCAAGCAGATGCTGGGGAACGATATCGCCCGCGAGGCGGGCATTCTGGCCGAGTCCTTCCCCGCAGGGTTGGCGATTGCAGGTTACCCCTCGTTCGGCGAGATCGGCCCTTTGCGTGAAGGCGAGGGCTATACCCGCAATCTCTTCCACAATATGACCTATATCCTCCTGCTGGTGGGGGGCTGAGCCAGGGCATGCCCATGACCTATCGACTGCTCAGCATGCTGGACCCGCCACCCCCCGGCTTTCGGCTACAGGATGTGCAAAAGCGCGACCTGCTGTCGGGCGCCGTCGCGGTTTATTGCAGCTCGGCCGAGTCGCTCTACCCTTTGGTGGAGATGTTCTGCCAGCGTGTGGCCGGGGTGTTGATTGTTCCCGGTGATGGCTTTCGGCAGGAGCAACTGGGCACTTTGCTCTGGCGCATGACCTTGCCCAGCCGCTTGCAGTCGGCCATGCGGGTGCTGGTTGAGCCCCTGCTGGCTGCCATTGAAACTGCCTTGGCCCAACGGGAAAAGGCGGTGGAGCTGGGCAGCACCCTCAATCGCCTGCGCTATGACCTCGATATCGTAAGGGGGGACTATCTGCGCGTGACGGCCAAGCTGCAAAGCCAGGTGGCGCAACTGGTGGAGACCCAGGCCGAACTGGTGCAGGGTGAGGCCGAGTTGCGCGCCATACTCGATCTGCTGCCGCAACTGATCTACGCCAGCGATGAGCGTGGGCGCTTGCTGCTGGCCAATGCTTCGTTTGCCCGCAAGCTGGGTCTGAGCGATCCGCAATTGGCGTGCGGCCAGGAGGTACGGAACCTGAATCTGCCTGCACGCTGGCTGGCCCAGGCGGCGCTCGAGGATAGCCTGGTCTGGCAGTCGAAAGCGCCTCGCGCCATGGCCGATTTGCAGCTGCTGCAGGCGGATGGCGAGCTGTCGCACTACGAGGTACTAAAGCTGCCTTGGACATGTGGCGGCCAGGAGGCGGTGCTCACTGTGCTGCATGATGTGTCGGCCAGGCACGCTGTGGAAGCGCAGATGGTCAGCCTGAACGAGGAACTGGAAAAACGGGTGCAGCAACGCACGGCCGAACTGCAGGAGGCCAATCGCGAGCTGGAGTCCTTCTCCTACTCGGTTGCGCACGACCTGCGTTCGCCCCTGCGGGCGGTCATGGGCTTTAGCCAGATACTGGAGGCAGAAGCCGGCAACCTGGATGGTGAGCAGCGCGATATGCTGCAGCGGGTGCAGGCGGCGGCGGTGCGCATGTCACAGCTGATCGATGATCTGCTGATGCTGGCACAGGCCTCGCGCATGCAGCTGGAGCGTCGGCCGCTGGATGTCGCGGCGCTGGGCCGGCAGGTGTGGCAGCAGTTTGCCCACCTGCGTGGCGATAGGCAGGTGGCGTTCGAATGTGAACCCGCCCTGCCAGCGGTGGCCGATAGCCGCCTGGTGCAATTGGTGCTGGAGCAGCTGCTGACCAATGCCATCAAGTTTACCCGTGGTAGTGTCGAGGCCAGGGTAGGCCTGGGGCATCTGCAGCTTGGCGACGAGACGGTCTATGTTGTACGCGACAATGGCGTAGGTTTTGACATGGCAGCCGCCGAGAAACTGTTCATGCCGTTTCAGCGCCTGCATAGCACGGCCCAATTTGAAGGTAGTGGCATAGGCCTTGCCACAGCACGCCGCGCCATTAGCCGCCATGGTGGCCGTATCTGGGCGGAGGCGCAGCCTGGCCTGGGCGCCCAGTTCTATTTCACCCTGCCAGATGGTTAATACAATGATGCGATGGATAGCAGCAGCAAGCATGCTGGTCAGCCTGGCGGTGCAAGGCGAAACGCCGGTGGCCGAGGCACAGAAGCTCTATGCAGTGGAGTTCCGCACCGGCCCCGCCTGGAAGCCAGGCCTGGTGCCGCCGGCCCAGCCCTACTTCAAGGAGCATTCGGCCAACCTGCAGCGCTTGCGTAGCGAGGGGGTGCTGGTGGCAGGCGCACGGTATGGCGAGGTGGGGCTGGTGGTGTTGCGGGCGACCAGCCTTGCCGCCGCAGAAAGCCAGATCGCCCAGGATCCGGCCGTGGTCCATGGCCTGTTCAGCTACCAGCTCAATGAAATGCTGGTGTTTTACCCCGGGCATCTGGGCAAGCCAGTGAGCCCGCCGTGAGGCCCGCCTGGCTGTGCGTGCTGCTGTGGCTGGCCTGTAGCGGCATGAGTCTGGCCGCCTGCTTGCGGGATTACCATGTGCCCTATATCACGCTGGGCTATGCCAGCTACACCGACGAGCAAGGTCAGCCGGCTGGCTACTTTATCGATCTGTATCGGGAACTGTCGCACCGCACCGGCTGCCGTTTCGTGATTGAGCCTATGCCGGCCCAACGCCTGCGCGCCACCATGGTGGTCAACCGCATACCCCTGTTCGGGCCTGCTGCCGCGCCAGCCACCAGTGAGGCACGCGCCCAACGGCGCTTTGTACCGCTGACCCGTGAACCCATGGAACTGGTGGTGCGCAAGGATCTGGCCGTACGCAATGTGGCCGATGCAATGGGCCGGCCCGGCCTGGTGTTCGGCACCATACGCGGCGCCAGCTATGGAGAATGGGTGGAGCAGAATCTGCCCCGCCTGCCGGCAGCGCAGCGGGAGGAATCGGTGGACGCCGAGACCGTCTACCGCAAGCTGGTGGCGGGCCGGATAGGCGCTACCTTTGGCAATGCCTATGTCTATCGCTGGCATCTGGATCGTATGCAAGAGCCCGATAGCGTGAGCGTGCTGCCGCTGCCGGAGCGCCACCGTACGCTGGTGGGCATGGTGTTCAACCATGACGGTATGGCGCCCGAGGATCTGGAGCGGCTAGTGCGAGCGGTGGTGGCAATACGTGACGATGGCAGCTTCCGCCGCATGGTGGCACGCTATCTGGGCGACGATTTGGCGCGGGACCGCTTGTACCAGGGCAGCGCCAGCCATCCTTGAGTGGCTTGCCCGCCGATGTGGCGGGAGCCTATGCAAGCAGTTCATCCAGTGCAGCGGCCAGGGTTGCAATCAGTCTGTCCACATCGGCCGCCGTGGTGGCGGGGCAGACCAGCATCATGTTGTGGAACGGGGTGATCAGTATGCCCCGGTTCAGCAGGTAGAGATGCAGGGCATGTTCCAGCGTGTGATCCATGGCGGCTGCGGCCTCGCTGCCATTGCGGGGCGGCTGGGCACAGAACTGGAATTCGGTACGCGCCCCCACCTGGCTGACACACCAGGGCAGGCCGCGCTGGCCTATGGCCTGCCGTAAGCCGTTGGCCAGGCGTTCGGCCAGTTCGAACATGTGCGCATAGGCCTCCTCGGTCATCACCTCGGCCAGGTTGGCACGCATGGCGCACATGGCCAGGGCGTTGGCAGTGAGGGTGGTGCCTATGCCAGAGTGGCCGGGTGGTGCGGCGGATTTGCTGGCCTGCATGCGCTGGGCTAGTTCGCTGGTAAAACCGTAGACGGCACAGGGCACGCCGCCCCCTACCGGCTTACCCAGTACGAAGAAATCCGGCTCCAGGCCATGCGCCAAGGCATAGCCGCCGGGGCCGGTGGAGATGGTGTGGGTCTCATCGCAGACGAAAAGTGCGCCGGCCGCCCGTATCAGCTCCCGTGCAGCCTGCCAGTAGCCTGGCTGAGGCAAGACCATGCCGATATTGGTCATGGCGGGCTCTGCCAGCACGCAGGCGATATCCCCTGCGGCCAGCGCCCGCTGCAAGCTGTCCAGATCGTTGAACTCCACCACCACGGTGTGCTGGGTCAGGTCATATACCTGCCCCAGCAGGCTGTCGCGCTGGCTGGGCTGGCCTTCGACCAGGTCAACGAATACATCATCCACCGTACCGTGATAGCAGCCGTTGAATACCAGTACCTTGCTGCGCCCCGTGACCGCGCGGGCCCAGCGTATGACGAAGCGGTTCGCATCGGTGGCTGTCATGGCAAATTGCCAGCATGGCAGGCCGAAGCGTTGCGCCAGCAGCTCGCCCACTACCGCCGCATCCTCGCCTGGCAGCATGGTGGTAAAGCCCAACTGGGTTTGCCGTGCTACGGCGGCTGCTACAGGCTCGGGCGCGTGGCCGAACATGGCGCCGGTGTCACCCAGGCAAAAATCCGCGTAGCCATGCCCGTCCACGTCGTGAAAACGGGCGCCCTTGGCCGCCTCGACAAACAAGGGGAAGGGCGTGCCCCAGTCGGTCATCCAGTGCAAGGGCACACCATAGAGCAGGTGTGATTGCGCGCGTTGGGCCAAGGCCTGCGAGCGAGGCCGGGCGGCGATATAGCGACCTCTCTCACGGGCCAGCAGGGCTTGCAGGCTGTCGTTCTGGATACCGGTAGCGTGCGCCATATCATCCTCGGCTGTTAATGAAATTCATCATGGTGTTTAATATATGCACCATTTTGCCCATGCCGCAGGCGGCACGTAAAGGGCACGGCGGGCAATGATGTGGGGGCTGGTAAACAGGCGCTGACCCCGTGCCAGCCGGCATAACCTGATCGAGATACACACCATGCTTCCAATCGCCATCATCCAGCATGTGCCTGACGACGGCCCCTGCTACTTTGCCACCTATCTTGAGCGGGCAGGCCTGCCATACCAGGTATTTCGCCTGTTCGACGGCCACGCCTTGCCGGCCCGCATAGACGCGCATAGCGGTCTGTGCATATTGGGTGGCCCCATGAGTGCAAACGATGACCTGCCCTACCTGCCGCCCTTGTTTGAGCTGGTGCGGGCCGCTGTCCAGGCTGATATCCCGGTGATAGGCCACTGTCTGGGTGGGCAGATCATGGCTCGGGCACTCGGTGGGACGGTACAGGCGTCGGAGCATGTCGAGATAGGTTGGAGCGAGCTGGAAACGCTGGACGATGCGGCGGCAGAGTGGTTTGGCGGTGCAGCCAGCTTGCGGTTGTTCCAGTGGCATGGCGAGAGTTTCAGCATGCCACCGGGCGCTCGCCATCTCGTGCGGGGGCGCTATTGCGCCAACCAAGCCTTTAGCCTGGGTAGCAAGCATCTGGCCATGCAGTTTCATTGCGAGGTGGACGAGGCCAAGGTGCGGCGCTGGCTGGTGCTGGGTCAGCACGAACTGGCGAGCTGCACCTCGCCTGCCGCCCAGCAGGCCGAACAGATACTGCCCAACCTGGCGCAGGCCATCGTGCCTAGCCAGCAACTGGCTGATGCCATCTACGGCCGCTGGGTAAAGGGCTTGGTGGGCTAGAGCCCGCCCCTATTGCCAATCGGGCACGCCATACTTGGCCAGCAAAGCCTTGAGCCGACCATCGGCACGCATGGCGGTGACCTCATCCTGCAGCAGCTTGGCGTATTCGCGCGCCTTGGGGTGTTTGGGAGAGAAGGCAATATGCAGACCGGAGGGGGTGACGGAACGCTCGCAACCAGCATCCTTGTAATGGCCCTGCCAGTTTTTTTCGTTGATGGTGTAGGCCAGCACGGCCTGATCCTCAACGACGGCATCGAGTCGCTTGTTGCGGAGTTTTTCCAGGTTGCGCAGCAAGGCATCGTCGCCCGTGACGGCCTGTAGCACCTTGGGGTTGGCCTTGAAGTAGCCATCCAGCGTGTCGCCGTAGGCGTAATCCTGGATGGCACCTATGGTGCGGCCGGCTAGGCTGGCTACCCCCTTGTACTGCCAATTGCCATCCTTATGGGTGACAAAGCAATTGATGCTGCGGCCCAGCGGCGCGGCGCCCACGATCAGCTTGTTCTCGCGTACCTCTTCGTCACTGGCGCCGACAACGGCGATGAAGCTGCCATCCCGCGCGGCCGCCAGGGCGCGGCTCCAGTTGAGATTCTGGTAGTCGACCTTGTGGCCCGCCTTGCCCAGCGCGGCACTGGCGATTTCTATCATGTAGCCGGGCTTGGCGCTTTGCGGCACGCAATTGAATGGGCACCAGGAATCGGCCCGTATGGTGATGGTTTCCGCCATCGCCAAGGGGGCGATTAGGCCTAGCGCCAATAGGTAGCCAGCGGTCAGAGGGTGCAGGTGAGTACGCATGGGGAACGGGGCCTTGTCGGTATGCACTAGCTTGAGTTGTAGCGCACACCCTGTCAGGCACAAGTTCTTGCCCGCAAAACCGCTTACAGAAGCGTTCTAGTCTTGTTGTAGCTGCGTACCACTACGCCCACAGTTCTAGCCAGCACCGCAACGCTGGGTCTCGTCGGTGGCGCTGGATACTGCCGGGTCAGATAGCATGGCGACCGCTGCTGACGCGCAGGGTGCTCAGCAGCGTGTCGGTATCGTCGGTGCCGGTTTTCTGCAGCAAACGGCCCAGGCTGCTGCGTAGCCAGTCGAACTGGCCAGCATAGTGGCCGTCTTCATGCAGCAACCAGTTGGCCAGCCTGCATTCCTCGGTGCTGAAACCGTAGACCTGGCGCCAGATGGCGCTGGCGGGCGGTGCATGGTCGCCGACCATCAACAGCAGTGCGGTGCGGCTGATGCTGAATACCTTGTCGGTCCAGGCGGGTGGCATGGGCAGGCAAAGCAGCCGCCAACCATGACCTTGCCGTTGCAGCCGCAGCGAGCTGGCATGGGCTTGCCCCAGCAAGCCCGATGCAGCAGCCAATGCAACCCGCAGGGCGGTGTTCATCTCCGGTGCATGTAGCCGTCCATCAACCAAGCTCAGTCCGCTGTCGAGGCGGAACACCACGGCGGCGGCTGCGTTGGCGTGCAGCACCCTGCCGTCAATGCTGACTACGGCCAGGGCGGTGTCAGGATGACTGGGTTCAGCATGGCGCCGGACGATGGGTTGGCGCAGAAGGCGGGTGTGCGGCCTGCGCGGTGGGCTTGCTGTATTGGGTAGGTACAAGTGGGCTAGTGTCATGCTGGCTCTCCTCCAGTGATGCAAGATAGGCCAGTGTCTGTGCCCGGTAATCACCCGGATGGAGGATAGGGCGGTGCCATTTTTACCATGCCGACAAGCGGTCAGCTTGATTGGGCTGCCAACCAACCATACAACCGGCTGTTGTCTGCCCAGGCGGCGTTGAAGCGGAAGTGCCGGCTGCTACCGCCGTCCGGCAGGTAGAAACGCCCTGGAGCGAGGGCGATGCCTACGGTGGCGGCTGCTTCGGTCAGGCGGCTGACATCCATCTGCGGCGGTGCCTCCGCCCACAGGAACAAGCCGCCTGCGGGCTGGTGGAAAACCTGCCAGCCCAGTTCGGCCAGGCGGCCGCAGACGCGGGCCTGGGCTTCACCCAGGCGGTCGCGCAGGCGGTCCAGGTGGGTGCGGTGGTGGCCGTCGGTGAGCATGGACAGGGTGGCGGACTCCATGATGGCAGAGCCGGTCAGCCCCGCCACCATCTTGAGCTGTGTGGCGCGGGCCAGCAGGTCGGCACGGGCCAGCAGAAAGCCCACGCGCAGGGCTGGCGACAGTGTCTTGGAGAAGCTGCCCAGGTAGATGACGCGCTCCAGTCCATCCAGGCTGGACAGGCTGGGGCTGGGGTGCAATTGCAGGTCGGCAAAGGGGTCGTCCTCCACGATATGGAAGTCATGGCGGTCGGCCAGCTTGAGCAACTGGTGTGCCGTGGCGGCCGTGGTGCTGGTGCCGGTGGGATTGTGCAGGGCGCTGTTGGTGAATAGGGCCACCGGCTGGTGCCGGGCTGCTGCCTGCGCCACGGCGGCAACATCCGGCCCTGCCAGGGTGCGGGGGATGCCGACCAGTTTGGCGCCATGCAACCGTAGAGCGGCGATCAGGGTGGAGTAGCCGGGGCTGTCGACCAGTACGGTGTCGCCGGGCTTGACCAGCAGCCGTACCGCCAGATCCAGGCCCTGGCTGGCGCCGTGGGTCAGGAGGATGCGCTCGGCTGGCGCCTCCAGGCCCCGCAAGGCTAGCCGCCATTGCAGATGGCTGCGCAGTGTCGGCAGGCCTTGCGGATGGCCATAGCGGGTCAGTAGCTCGCCCGGTGCCTTGGCCAGATTGCGCAGCGCAGCGCGCACGCCGTCTTCGTAAAGCCAGTCATGCGGTAGCCAGCCGCCACCAGCTTGTAATTCCAGCTCGGCATCCTCGTAGACGCTGCGCAGCAGCCAGGCGTCATCCACTGGGGAGCGTACCGGCGCCACCGGCGTGCGCTGCCGTGAGGCCACAAAGTAGCCGCGTGCCCGCTGCGCCGTGATCCAGCCACCGGCTACCAGCCGGTTATAGGCCTCGGCTACGGTAAATGGGCTGACACCCGTCGCCTGGGCCAGTCCACGCACCGATGGCAGCCGGGCACCTTCGCCGAGCAGGCCGCGTTCTATCTTGCCTATCAGGCCCTGCACGATCTGCTCGGTGAGCGGGCTGGTGGCACTGGGGTCGAGTTGCAGCATAACTGTACTGACCTCGGTATCTGTACATCTAGCTGCCGGATGGCAGGGCTTGTATATGGCGGTATAGCTGAATTCTCGCTGATACTGGCGACCAGTGACAAATGGCCGGCAGGTGCAGCGGCCAGTACATGACCAATACAGATCAGCCCCCAGCCACGGAGACCACCATGGGCCAGAACGATAGCGAGCAACTGAATCTCAATCCCTACTGGATGCCTTTCAGCCATAACCGCTACTACAAGCAGGATGCGGCCCACCGGGTGCATCGCATGCTGGCCCGGGCAGAAGGCAGCTACTACTGGACCACCGAGAACCACAAGCTCTACGACGCCTTGTCTGGCCTGTGGTGCTGTGGCCTGGGCCACCGGCACCCGCGATTGGTGGAGGCCGTCAAGCAGCAGCTTGATGTGCTGGACTATGGTACGGCCTTCCAGATGGGCACGCCGGGCGTGTTCAAGCTGGCCGAGCGCATCGCCGAGGCGGCGCCGGCAGGCTTTGAGCATGTGTTTTTCTGCAATTCGGGCTCCGAGGCAGTCGATACGGCGCTGAAGATGGCGCTGGCCTATCACCGTGCCAGGGGTGAAGCCCATCGCACCCGCTTTATCGGCCGGGAGAAGGGCTATCACGGTGTGGGTTTTGGCGGCATCTCGGTAGGGGGCATGGTGGCCAACCGCAAGATGTTTGCTGCAGGCATGCTGCCTGGGGTGGATCATCTGCCGCACACCCACAACCTTAAGGAAATGGCGTTCA
Source organism: Chitinimonas sp. JJ19 (assembly GCF_036961565.1). Taxonomy (NCBI): domain Bacteria; kingdom Pseudomonadati; phylum Pseudomonadota; class Betaproteobacteria; order Neisseriales; family Chitinibacteraceae; genus Chitinimonas; species Chitinimonas sp. JJ19. The sequence continues at coordinate 52,832 of NZ_JBAMDD010000018.1, read as the reverse complement.
GCCGGGGGGAGCCGCAATGGGGCAGCCACCTGGCCGATGAGCTGGAACGGCTGGTGGCCTTGCATGATGCCTCCACCATCGCTGCCGTGATCGTGGAGCCCATGCAGGGCTCGGCCGGTGTCATCGTGCCGCCGCAGGGCTATCTCAAGCGCCTGCGTGAGCTGTGCACCAAGCATGGCATCCTGTTGATCTTCGACGAAGTGATCACCGGCTTTGGCCGCATGGGCCAGCCCTTCGCTGCCCAGTACTTCGATGTCACCCCCGACCTCATCACCTTTGCCAAAGGCGTGAACAATGGCCTGGTGCCGATGGGCGGGGTGATTGCGACCAAATCGATCTACGACACCTTTATGACCGGCCCGGACCATATGGTGGAGTTCTTCCATGGCTACACCTACTCGGGCCACGCGCTGGCGGTGGCAGCAGCCCATGCAGCGCTGGATGTGATTGCCGAGGAGCAGATCTACCCACGGGTCAATGCGCTCAGCAAGACTCTGGAAGAGGCTGTGCATGGCCTCAAGGGCGAGGCCAATGTGATCGATATCCGCAACTGCCAGCTGGCGGCGGCAGTGGAACTGGCACCCCTGGAGGGCAAGCCCGGCCTGCGCGCCATCCGGGTGTTCGAGGAGGCGCTCAAGCGAGGGGTGTTGTTCCGTTTTACCGGCGACATCATTGCCATGGGGCCGACTTTTGTTTCTACACCCGAAGAGATAGGCCATATGGCCGACGTGTTGCGGGAGTCGATCCGGGCGGCCGGCTGAGGCGCGCTCGTCATCAGTCACCTATCCGCTGCCGCCGCCTACGCTGGTGTGACGGCCGCATCTGAATTACCCATACGCAGGACAGGCATCATGGCAAATACCATACATCACTGGATCAACGGCGCCGAAGTGGCGGGCACCTCAGGCCGCTACAGCGAGGTTTACAACCCGGCACAGGGCGAGGTCAGCGGCCGCGTGCAATTGGCCAGCAGCGAGGAACTGGATCTGGCAGTGGCCGCCGCCAAGGCGGCGTTCCCGGCCTGGGCGGCCACCCCGCCGCTGCGGCGGGCGCGGGTGATGTTCAAGTTCAAGGAGCTGCTGGAGCGGCATGCCGATGAAATCGTGGCGGCCATCTCGCGGGAGCATGGCAAGGTCAGGGCTGATGCCCATGGCGAGCTGGTGCGTGGCCTGGAAGTGGTGGAGTTCGCCTGTGGCGCCCCCCATCTGCTTAAGGGTGAGTTTGCCGAGAATGTGGGTACGGCAGTAGACAGCTACAGCCTGCGCCAGGCGCTGGGGGTAGTGTCCGGCATCACCCCGTTCAATTTCCCGGCCATGGTGCCCATGTGGATGTTCCCGCTGGCCCTTGTGGCAGGCAATACCTTTCTGCTCAAGCCCAGCGAGCGTGACCCCTCCACTGCCTTGATACTGGCCCGCTTGCTGAAGGAGGCTGGCCTGCCAGATGGCGTGTTCAACGTGGTGCACGGCGATAAGGTAGCTGTGGATGCCATCCTGGCCAATGACGATATCCAGGCAGTCAGCTTTGTGGGCTCTACCCCCATCGCCCAGTATATCTATGCCACCGGCACGGCCCGTGGCAAGCGGGTACAGGCTTTGGGCGGCGCCAAAAACCATATGGTGGTGATGCCCGATGCCGATCTCGACCAGGCCGTGGATGCCCTGATGGGTGCGGCGTATGGATCGGCGGGAGAGCGCTGTATGGCTATTTCGGTGGCGGTGGCGGTGGGCGACGAGGTGGCTGATGCCCTGGTGGCCAGGCTGGCGCCCAAGGTGCGTGCGCTCAAGATAGGTAGCTGGGATAGCTCGGACGATGTGGAAATGGGACCGCTGGTGACACGCGAGCATCGCAACAAGGTGGCCACTTACATTGATGCCGGCGTGGCCGAAGGCGCAAGCCTGGTGGTGGATGGACGCGGCCATGTGGTGCAGGGTTGCGAAAGCGGCTTCTTCCTGGGGGGCTCGCTGTTTGATGGTGTCACCACCAGCATGAAGATATACCAAGAGGAAATCTTTGGACCGGTACTCTGCGTGGTGCGTGTCGCCAGCTACGAAGAGGCAGTACGGATTACCAACGAGCATGCCTACGGCAATGGCACCGCCATCTTTACCCGCGACGGAGACGCGGCGCGGGACTTTGTCGCCCGGATACAGGTGGGTATGGTGGGGGTGAATGTTCCCATACCCGTACCCATGGCGTTCATGAGCTTTGGTGGCTGGAAGCAGTCGCTGTATGGCGATCATCATGCTTATGGTGCAGAGGGCATACGCTTCTATACCCGCCTGAAGACCGTGACTGCACGCTGGCCGCAATCGATACGCTCGGGCGCCGAGTTCGTGATGCCTACCATGAAGTAGCTTGCACGGTGCCATCGCCTGCCAGGTGGCGCATGCCTGGCAGGTGGGTGATGGGCGGGGCGGCAATCCGTACGGTAAGGGCTAGACTGGACTTATCTGCAGGCCGACTGCAGACGGAGCACTATCATGGACAAGCAACGCAGAAAGGCACTGCAACTACTGGGTGCCTCACCCTTGCTGCTAGCTGCTGCCACACCGCCTGAGCGCTTTGTGGTCAGCTATAACGATGACTACGCGCCGTACTCCTATATAGACAGCGCCACCAGTACCAGCCGGGTGCTGGGGATACTGCCCGATGTGCTCGACCCCATCCTGAACGAGCTGAATGGCCTGGTGCCGTCCAACGTCGGTCTGCCCTGGCGGCGGGCGCAGATGATGGTGCAGCAGGGGCTGGCCGAAGCCCTCTGTACTTTTGCCTCGGACGAACGCAAGCAGTACGCCCTGTTCCATAGCGTGCCGGTGGTACAGCTGCAGCCGCATCTCTTCTTCAATGCCTACCACCTGCGCAGGGCAGAACTGGAGCGCATCAAGACCCGCGATGAACTCAAGGCTTTTTACCTGGTGGACCAGAAGGGCAACCAGTGGGCGGAACAGGTGCTGAAGGATTTTCAGCACGTGGAGTGGACGCCGGGGCATGACGCCATCTTCAGGATGGTGATGGCCACGCGCGGGGATGTGCATATCTCCTTAAGCCCCATCGTCACCAAATGGCGCCTGCGCAAGCTGGGCATATTGCAGGAAATCGTCTCCATCCCCGCGCCCTATATTGCGCCCAGCGTGCCGTTTCACCTGGGGATACGCAAGGATCACCCTCGTGCTGCCGAGATATTGGGGCATATCGACGAGGTACTGAGGGTGCCCGCCACCCAGCGCCGCATAGAAGATGTCGTGCGGCGCTATGCCTGAGCCCTGGCGGGGCCTGTAAATATTGACCGGACTGTCCCAGCAAAATGCAGGCAGTCAGCGGCTGGCTTGGTGCTATATTGCCGCGCACCGCTACCGCACGCCGCTACCGCATGCCGCGAAACAGATGCGCTGCATAGGCGGTAACACAAGATTCTGTTCAATACATTCAAGGTATGCACGTGATAAAAATATCCCGCCTCACCTCCCTGGCTGCGGCCTGCCTGTTGCTGGCCCAGCCCGCGTATGCAAGCGACCAGCCTGCCGTTGATCCTGCTGCACCACCCGCTGCCGAGCCTGCTGCAAAGAAGTCTGAAGCGGACATAGCCGCCGAAGCCATGCGCGAGATGCAGGAATCGGAACTGTTCCAGACCTATATGGGCATCATGGGTGAGCTCAGCCCCCTGGTCAGCAGCGAGCTGGACCTGGAGACCAAGCTGGAGCGCATCGAGAAGTTCGACTTCTCCGAGCCTACCCAGCAGCGCCTGAAAAAGCTGTTTGGCAACGCCAGGCCCTTGCATTTCAGCAAGCAGAAACTGGCCGATGGCGACATTGCCGTGGATTTCAAGCTCGACCCGCTCAAGTACCACGACGAGCCTGCTGCCAGCCTGATGAACTGGTCAGGCATGGCTGGCCGTGCCCTGGTGAAGTCCGACATGCGCCGGGTCACCATGACTGCCAGCTCCGATACGCTGGACATGGACAACAAGGAGCTGACGCTGAAAGCCAACGGGCTCACCATGGCGAGCAGCCAGATGCAAGGGCCGCTGGATTTGTGGTTCGGCAATGGTGAAGCCAGGGTGGAGCTGGTTACCGTCACGCCCAAGCGCTTGCCCATGACGGTGCAGCTGCAATCCATGCGCTATGGCTTCGATATACAAGCCAAGGGCAAGACGGCTGTCATCGGCTATGCCGGCTCGATCAAGGCCATCAAGTGGGGTGAGGACAGCGTAGAGGATGCCAATCTGGCCGTACGTATCAGTGGCCTGCAGTTGGAAGCCCTGGCGGCCATGAACAAGGAGGCCAAGGCACAGGCTGCGCAGAAGCAGGCACCAGAGGCCCAGCTTAGCGCTACCCTGGCCATGGTGATGAAGCACGGTGTGGCCATGGTGAAGCAGGGCGTGGTGCTGGATGTCGATGATATCTCTGCCCGCTATCACGGCCACAAGGCCCAGATCAAGGGTCAGGTCAAGCTGGCCAAGCTGACCGACCGCGACCTGCAGAACTTCGACCGTATCATGAAGAAGGTGCAACTGCGTTTTGATGCCAGCGTACCTCTGGGCATGGTTCGCGAACTGGCGCGCACCATGATGGGCAAGCAAGGTGGTGAGGGCGTGGACAAGCAGCAACTGGACGAGGCCAGCGAGCAGATGGTGCGCAGTGGTATCGATACGCTGAAGAAGAACAACTGGGCTCGCCTGGAAGGCGACGTACTGCGCAGCACCTTGGTGATGAACCAGGGCAAGCTGCTGCTGAACGGCAAGCCGCTGTCGCTGTCTGGAGGCAAGAAATCGAGCAAGCCTAAGAAGACTGCCAAGCCTGCCAAGGGCTAAGCCAGCTAGGTGCCGAGTACCCGCAAAGGGCCGCTGCAAAGCGGCCCTTTGTGTTTGATCGGTCGACAGCAGGGCAACTGGGCAGGGCGTGCCTTTTACGCGACAGGCAGACGCTTGAGGGCGCTGCTGTTTACACCGCGCGCGTCGCCGTGCGGCGTTGCGCTCTGGGTATTTTGTCCTTGGATATCAAGCCCGTGCCGCTTCGATGTCTAGATGCGTGCCATGAGTTGCTTGGTGGCAGAGTGTGCTTGAGGCACCCTGGCGTGTGCGGGGGCTTAGCCGGCGCTGGCTGGCTATGGCATGCTGCGCCGCTGACCCTAAGAGGAGAGTGCCATGACTGCTCGTGTTTCCCTGGTGCTGGGGGCTACTGCCGCCCTGGCTTGCTCGCTTGCCGTGTCCGCTGCTCCGCAGCGCAGCCCTGCCGATATTATCAAGCAGTCTGCCGCCAGCGATTGGCGCCCTCTGGACGGGCAAAACACCCTGGTGATGGAGCTGAACGGCGGGCAGGTGATTTTTGAATTGGCGCCCCGTTTTGCGCCGCGCCATGCTGCCAATATCCGCAAGCTGGCGCGCAATGGCTATTACGATGGTCTGGCGGTGATACGGGTGCAGGATAACTTTGTTACCCAATGGGGCGACCCGGTGGACGAGGAGAAAGAGCCCGCCAAGGTCAAGCCCTTGGGCGATGCCGAGGCCAAGCTGCCAGCGGAGTTCTCCATTGCGTACCGAGGATTGCCTATTGCCCGGCTGAAGGATGCGGATGGCTTTGCGCCGGTCACCGGTTTTAGCGAGGGCATGCCGGTGGCGGCTGACCCCAAGAAGAACCGTGCCTGGATACCACATTGTTATGGAGTGATAGGTGCAGGCCGTGGTAACACGGTGGACAGCAGCAACGGCAGCAGCCTTTACGTCATCATCGGACAAGCGCCGCGTGCATTGGATCTGAACATCACGGTGGTGGGGCGCGTGCTCAAGGGTATGGAGCTGCTTTCCGGCTTGCCGCGTGGCGGCAGCAATATGGGTTTCTATGACAAGCCCGAGCAGCATGTGCCCCTGCAACGGGTACGCTTGCTGGCCGATATCCCGGCAGCCGAGCGCCCTGCGCTGGAGGTGCTGCGTACCGATACGCCCACCTGGCAGGCACTAGTGGAGTCGCGCCGTCATGCCAGTGGTGATTGGTATGTGCATAGCGCCGAGCACACCAATGTCTGCAATATCGGCATTCCTACCCGCCCACTGGTGCCAGCAGCCAGCTGACAGGCGCTGGCGGGCCGCACGCCAGCTTGACTAAGAGCCTGTTCAAAGTCTTTTCGCTGCGTCGCTGATCTGGAAAAAGGCCAGGCACAAGGCGTGGTGCGCAGGCAATAACCAGTTATTGCCAAGCGCCACAACGCAGTGGATGGCCGTTTTCCAGCTCAGCCCTCCGGGTTCGCAGCCTTGCCGGCGAATGGCGGCGTTGCAAGCCGCTTATGGTACCGATACCGGAACCCGTACCGCTGCGCGGCTTGCGCCTTGCCCGTCATCCGGCAAGGTTGCGAACGACGCGGCGAAAAGACTTTGAACAGGCGCTAAGTGCCTGGGTGGTTACGTGCAAGCTCACGCAAGCCGGCCGCCAGGATGGGGTCGTCGGTGTTGTCGGCAGGCTGGGTCAGGTCTACCAGGATCGGGGGGAGGAAGTCCTCGCGCGGTGTGCCCCGGACATGGAGCAGCCGCTCGGCTGGGACATTGGCACTGATGCCGCTATGTGGCAGGGGGATGGTGTAGGTGGCGCCCAGCAGCCCGGCCATGGCGGTGCCGACGACCTGGGCACGGCCCAGGCCATGCAGGCCTATGGCCAGGCCTTCTCCCATGCTGCCGGTCCAATGGTCGACCAGTACGACCAGCGGGCGGGTGTACTGGAATGGGCCGCGTGGCTGTACCAGTTCCAGCCAGGCTCGGGCAATGCCGGTTTGCTGGGCTTCCAGCGGCAGCTCGTGCCGCTGATAGGCGGCTTCCACAGCAATAAAGCGGCTCATGATGGCGCGGGCTATCTTGCTGTTGCCGCCGCCTGGGGTGTCGCGCAGGTCAAGGATCAACCCCTGGCTGTCGCCTAGCTCGGCCAGGGCCGCATCAAAGGCCGTAATCAGTGCGTCCTGACCCAGGCTGTTGTTGAGCCGGATATAGCCGGCGCTGCCGATACGCCTATGACTCAGGGGCGTGCTGGCCTGTGTGCTGACACCTGCCAGTGTGACCTCCAGCGGCCTGCCGTCTGCCAGCAAGCGCAGCTGGCGCGGCTGGTCTCGCCTGCCGGCCAGCAGTGCACGCAAGGCCCAGTCGCGGGCCCGTTGGCTGGTCTGCGGCGCCACCCGTCCGAGTTTTTGCGCCACGGCTACGGTAATGGGCTGGCCCTGTATATGGGTCAGTACCATGCCCGCTTGCAGGCCCGCCCTGGCGGCGGGGCTGTCTGGCCGCACTTGTAGCAGCCGGGCGGTCTCGCCCTGCCAGGCTGCCCACAGGTCGGTGCCCGAGGGGACCAGCCTTGGTGAGCTGGCGGTGTTGCGGTTGAGCTGGGTGTGGTCGTCGTGCAGTTCTTCCAGCAACTGCTCCAGTACCGAGATAAAGGCCCGCTGATCGCCAGCCTTGGCGGCCAGGGGGCGGTAGTGCGCCACGGCGGCCTGCCAATGCTGTGGCCCGTCGGTGAAATAGGCGTAGTTGGCCGTGACTTCGGTGGCCAGGGTGTCGAAGTCGGCCAGGTAGTCGCTGGCATGTGGGGCTGGGGCGGCCTTGCTGCAAAGGGTGCCGAGCAGCAGGCCCAGGGTGCAGAATAACTTCCTCATGCAGATGGGGGCTTGATGTAGGTGGATGCCACATTCTCGTCCCCATGCGGCCTTGCGGGTGAAAAAACTCTCCTCGCGCAGTTCTGCCAGACCGCCGCAAAACCTGGCAGGTGTGCTTGGGGAGGGGGGCGCCGGCAATCCCGCTAGCGGAAATAAGGGGCAAGGTGCCGATCCAGCTCGGCGATCACCTCGTTGGCCAAGGTGATGCACCGGCCATCGCGATTGACCAGGGCGTCGCTGGCGCAGCCATGTAGGTGGGTGGCCAGGCAGGTGGCCTGCCAGGCAGTGAGGCCTTGTGCCATCAGTGCGGCGATCAGGCCACTCAGCAAGTCGCCTTGGCCGGCATTGGCCAGTGCGGCGCTGCCGCTCTGGTTGACCGCCATGAGGGCGCCGTCGACGATAACGCTACCTGCGCCCTTGAGCACGATGGTGGCATGGTAGCGGCGGGTCAGTTCTGCCGCTGCATCATAGCGGTGCTGCTGTACCTCGGCTGTGCTGCAGGCCAGTAGCCGCGCGGCTTCGGCCGGATGGGGCGTCAACACGGTAGGCGCCTGGCGCAGGCGGGCGGCCTGGGTGAGGCGTGGGTCGCTGGCCAACAGGTTGAGGGCGTCAGCATCCAGTACCAGTGCCTGTGGGCTGCTCAGCGCATGGTGCAACAGGTCGGCAGCTGGCGCGCCTTGGCCCAGGCCCGGCCCCAGCAGTATCAGATCGGCCGCATCCATCAGCAGGGTATCGGCTGGACGCAGCATCAACTCGGGGCGAGCCAGGTCTGCACTGGGTACCGGCCCCAGCAGGCCGGTAAAAACCTTGCCTGCACCGGCCTGCAGTGCGGCCCTGCCGGCCAGCAGGGCGGCACCGGTCATGCCCTCGGCGCCGCCTATGATGCAGATGGTGCCGTAGCTGCCTTTGTGGCTGTCGGCCGCGCGCGGTATGCGGATGGTTTGGGCTACGGTGGCGGTATCCGGCAGCGCAGCCTGATCCAGCGTGGGGGCGACCAGCCCCAGCTTGTCCAGCAGGCAGAGCCCGGTATAGTCGCGGGCTGCGCCGGTGGCCAGCCCACGTGCCTGACCGATGAAGCTCAGGGTCCAGCGGGCCTGTATGGGGGCGCCCAGCAGTGCGCCGCTGTCGGCATGTACGCCGCTGGGCACGTCCAGCGCCAGTATCGGTTTGCCTAGCTGGTTGACTTGGGTAATCAGCGCCTGCCAGTGTGGCGCCAGCGGGCGGTTCAGGCCCAGGCCGAACAGGCCGTCGATGATGACGGTGCAGGCCCCTGTCGGCGCCTGGGCGCTCTCGGTGCCGCCGCAGCGCTGCCAGTCGCGGTAGGCGGTGGCGGCATCAGCGGGCAGGTTGCCTGGCCCGGCTGGCATGCAGACGGATAGGCTATAGCCCAACTGCTTCAGCAAGGTGGCGGCAACCAGTGCGTCGCCACCATTGTTGCCCGGCCCTACCAGCACGCCGATGGGTGCTGCCTTGCCGAAACGGCGCGAAATAAAATCGGCGGCAGCGCGCCCGGCACGTTGCATCAGGGGTAGGTTCAGCTTGCGGGCCTGCTGTTCTATCTGGCGTAGCTGCGATACGGTATGGAACATGGCGGCTGGATACGGTCATAGCAAGAAGGGGCGATGTGTTCTGGATCATAGACTGCCCAGCGTGGCGCTTGTTGATGTAATACCTGCGGCGAGTGTGAGATAGGGAATGAAACAGCTGCTGATACTGCATGCCGGGCAGACCGAGGCCGGCCATACCTATGCGCTGGCGCAATCGGCGCGGATCGGTGCTGCTGCGCTGGCGGACGAGGTGGCCACGGTCATGCTGCCGGCGCTGCAGGCGGATCTGCCGGATTTGCTGGCGGCACAGGGCCTGCTGCTGGTGACGCCAGAGAAGTTTGGCTATATGGCGGGTGCGCTGAAGGATTTCTTTGACCGTACCTTCTACCCCGCCCAGGGCAGGATTGCGGGCCTGCCCTATGCACTGGTCGTGGTGGGCGGCAATGACGGCAGCGGGGCGGTCTTGGCGGTGGAGCGTATTGCCCGTGGCTACCCGCTGAAGGCCATTGCCGAGCCACTGGTGGTCAAGGGCGCGCCCACCGAGACGCAGTTGCAGCAGGCCTGCGAGCTGGGTGAGGCCATGGCCGGTGGTATCGCCATGGGCATATTCTGATGGAGTGGCCTGTGCCGCAAGGCTGGTGTGTCTATTTACTGCGCTGTGCCGACGATAGCCTCTATTGCGGTATCAGCAATGATCTGGCGGCGCGCATCGTCACTCACAATCGCGGGCGCGGTGCCCGTTACACCCGGGTACGTCTGCCCGTGGTGCTGGCCTATGCCGAGGCGTGCGAGGACAGGTCCAGTGCCTCGCGGCGGGAGGCGGCCATCAAGAAGCTGGATCGCAAGGCGAAGCTGGCCTTGGTGGCGGCAGGATGCAACTGATTGAAGAAAAAGGACTATGGCGCCGATTGGAAGAATCAATCGGCAGGCCCGCTTGAATTGACAGGAACTGGCCTGAAATTCTTGATTGGTTTACTCGGGTATTTGCTGCCCGGTACAATTGACCCCTATCGCATCAGGATCGCATCATGAACGCACCCCACAAGCCCGCGCCTCTCGAGGACGTGCAAAGCTCGCGCGATGTACGCAACATCGCCATCAACAAGGTCGGCATCAAGTCCCTGCGCCATCCCGTCAAGGTGGCCGACCGGGCCGATGGGGTGCAGCATACGGTTGCTGGCTTCGATATGTATGTGTATCTGCCTGAGCACTACAAGGGCACGCATATGTCGCGCTTCGTGCAATTGCTGAACAGCCACGAGCAGGCGATCTCGGTGGCGTCGTTCGAGCAGATGGCGCGCGAGATGGTGGGAAAGCTGGAGGCGGAATCGGGCTATATCGAGATGCGCTTTCCGTTCTTCATGAACAAGACGGCGCCAGTATCAGGCGTGCAAAGCCTGATGGACTACGATGTCAGCCTGATCGGCGAGATACGGCAGGGAGTGTTTACCCAGACCATCAAGGTGGTGGTGGCTGCGACCAGTCTTTGCCCCTGTTCCAAGAAGATCTCGGAATACGGTGCGCACAACCAGCGCTCGCATGTGACCATCACCGCCCAGGTGAATGACAGGGTGTGGCTGGAAGAGCTGATACGGGTGGCCGAGGAAGAGGCATCCTGCGAGGTCTACGGCATACTCAAGCGGCCGGATGAGAAGTATGTGACTGAGCAGGCCTACGACAACCCCAAGTTCGTGGAAGACTTTATCCGCGATGTGGCCGCCAGGCTCAACGGCGACCCCCGGATAGACCGCTATGTGGTGGAGGTGGAGAACTTCGAGTCTATCCACAATCACTCTGCCTACGCCTTGATCGAGCACGACAAGCGCATGGCCTGATCCAAGTGAGCGTAAAAAAACCGCCCGAGTGGCGGTTTTTTTACGGGCCGGTGATGCTGACAAGCGCTTACTCGTGTACCGGATAGGGCAGCGGCAGGAAGTTGAGTAGCGGGCCCTCGGGGCTATCAAGGTGGACACCGTGCTCCACGCTGGCCATCTGTACCACGACCAGCGCTTCCCATAGGCCTTCGCCAGCCGGCGCGGCCTGGGCAACCTGGCCGCAGGCCTGGCCGTTCATCTCCGGGCTGTAGACGGCTTGTCCGGCCTGCATGGGGGCGGTGGCACTGACTCGAAAGGTACGGCGCTTGAGCTTGCCCAGGTATTGGGTGCGGGCGACGATTTCCTGGCCGGGATAACAGCCCTTCTTGAAGCTGACGGCGCCGATCAGTTCCATATTGGCCATCTGTGCGACAAAGGCCTCTTGGGTTTCGGGCAATATCCAGGGTATGCCTGCGCGGATGTCCGACAGTGTCCAGGCAGCTGTACCCGATGCTTGGGCGCCAGCGGCCAGCAGGGCGGGCCACGCCGCCGTGGCGGCGTCGGGCGTCAGGCAGAGCAGCAGACGATCCTGCCCCAGACGGGCAAGCAAGCCGCCGGCCAGCTTGATGGTCTGCATGGCCTCGACTGGGGCTGTGCCGAACACGGCCAGCGCGATGGCGGTGGCTTGCGGGCCACTCAGGCCCAGCAGCACGCGCTCGTCGCTGGCATCGGTGGCGCGGGTCTTGCTGCGCAATACGTACATGCTCAGGCGCTTTTGTACCCCTGCCTGCAAGGTGCGCGGCAGCATCAGCAGGACATCGTCGGCTTCACGCAATACCAGGAAGCTGGCCAGCATACGGCCCTTGGGGGTGGAGTAGCTGGAGTACTGGCAACCGTCGGCGGGCATTTTCTTGAGATCGCTGGACACCTGGCCATGCAGGAACGCCAGGGTCTCCTCGCCGCTAAAGCGTATCAGGCCGAACTGCTGCAGTGGCACCAGCGCGGTGTCTGCTGCCGCAGTGGGAAAGCTGACCTGACCTTGTTCATCGGTTTGTGCGCCCTGGCTTGCCAGGTAAGTGTGCCAATCCATTGCTGCTATTGCCTCCAAATGACGATCGCCGGCCAGGGGCCGGCGATATCCATACTGATGATTAACTGTCGGCTCAACCGTCGGTTATCACACAGCTTAACGGTTAAAAGATCTGCGTGGTGTTCTCGCTGCTACCTGGCTTGTAAGCGCCAGCCGAGCGCAGCTCTGGAGCATCCAGCGTGCCGGCGATGGCCAGCGGCGCGTTGACCACGATGCTGCCACTGGACAGGCGGGTATTGATACGGCCACCCAGCTTGCGCTCCGGGCTGATGGTGAGGCCGCCACTGGCCGAGAATTTACCCGAGTTCAGCTGCAGGCTGCGCAAGGAGACCTGGGTATCTTCCAGCAGATATTCGCCGGCCAGGGTGTCGAAGCGGGTCTGGCCGCCGCGTTGCAGCACCGATGGGCTCTGCGACTTGAGCGGGGTGATCAGGTCGAAGTTATGCAGGTTGCCATCGCGTACCGAGAACTTGACCGACACGCGGCGCTTGGCGAACAGGTTCTCATAGCTGTCGCCGCTGAACTCGAAATCGGCGGTGGCAGCCATGCGGCCGGTGGAGCGGGTGGTGGCGCTGGCCAGCGAGATCAGCGGCTCAACCTGCATGCTGCGTGTCTGCAGGCTGCCAGTCAGCTTCCAGCCCTCCACCCAGCTCAGTTGCGCCACGCCCACGGCGGGCGAGCCGAAGATCAGTGCCTGAACATCGTCGATCAGGATACCGTCCTTGTCGGCCATGCCGCGGAGTATCAGCTGGTCAAAGCGAGCGTCGGGGTAAGGGCCAGGGGCAACCCAATTGTTGGCGGTAAAGTCGAGGCCGAACTTGTCGCCCTCTGGCTTGATGGTGAGGGTGGCGCGCTCGTCTGCGTCGGTCAGGGTGACCAGCTTGAAGGTGCCGTCCTGATTCAGCTGCAAGGTGCCGGACAGCGGGCCGATCTTGCGTTGGGTCAGCTGTATGGTCAGGTCTTTCAGCTTGAGCTTGGCGAAATTGATATCGCGACCACCCGGGTTGGGCTTGAGCCGGCCAGGCAGGGAAAGCGCAAAATCCTGCTTGAACTGGGCTTGCTCCAGTACCACATCGGTCAGCTCGGTACGCAGATTGATCAGGTTGCGCAGGGTAATGGGCACAATGATCTGGGCAATTTCTGCCTCGCCCTGCTTGCCCATGGTCAGCTGCTTGAGTGCTAATTGGGGTTTGGGGTCGTAGCTGAAAGCGATATCGCTGATGCTGACAGGGATGTCCAGGCGTGCGCTAACTGCCTGTTCGATATCGGCTTTGTAGCGATCGTAGGGGAATAGCAGCGGGATGGCAGCCACGATGGCAACCAGAACCACGACTATGATCAACAGTTTCTTGAGGGCAGACATGAGGCCTTCTTATAAGTTTGAAATCGAAACGGGTGTTGACACGCCAAGCACAGCCTTTTAGTATAGCGGCTTCTTTAGTTCCTCGATAGCTCAGTCGGTAGAGCGCCGGACTGTTAATCCGTAGGTCCCTGGTTCGAGCCCAGGTCGAGGAGCCAAGTTTCCAAAAGCCGCACAGTCGAAAGATTGTGCGGCTTTTGCTTTTTCCGCAAGGGTGTTTGACGCGAAGAATAGTAATCGCTAAAACACCTAGGTGCCTGCCACGGATTCCTGCGACTGCGTATGCGATTAATCATATGGCATGCAACTGGCTGGCGTCGCCAACGTTAAACCGAGAGGATCGCATGACAATGGCAAATGAACAAGCGGCCAAACTGCCCTTGATGAAGCGATTGATCCTTGCCATGCGAGGCGGAGTGGGCGGCGGGCTGTCTGCCATGCTGGTGGTTTTGCTGGTGGCACTGGTGATTGCCATTGGCGCAGGCGGCTTTCTGGGCGGCCTGGTGATGGCGACCAAGCGTAATCTGCATGCCGAGCAGAACCTGATTGCCCAGGTGAAAACTGCCAAGCAGGCGCAAGCCAAACTACTGGCCGAGAAGGCTGGGCTGGAGAAAGAACTCGAAGCCGCCAAGGACGCCAGCAGCATGCTGGGCAAGGATCTGGCTACCCTGAAAGAGCAACTGGCGGCAGCCCAGGTCGAGCGCGAAACCATGAACAAGGTACTGGCTGAAATCAGCGAAAGCCTGCGTAGTGGCGGCGCTGCAGCCAATCCCAAGGCCGCCGCAGTGGTGAAGGGCGCCATGCTGAAGTTTGGCGACAAGGAGTGCGAGCTGGAGGGCGGCGCCATCAAGAGCAAGGACGATGTGAAATGCCTGAACCTGAAGGACGCCATCGACGCCATGAATAGCGGACCGGGCGGCTATGGGGCCAAGCCAGCCAAGCCGACAGAGACGCCTGCGTCCAAGCCGGTGCAGAAGGGGCATTGAGCGGCCGTGCGCTAGGCGCTGGGCGGCATCGTATCCAACCCACCGGTTAGCGTAGGCTCAAACACGGCGGGATCTCGGCCAAAAAAGCCGGGCACCATCTCAAGATGGTGCCCGGCTTTTTTACGGCATTAAGCGGCCTTACCAGATACGGATGCGATCAGCCTCGGGCTTGAACATGCCGTCACCGGGTTGGGTGTTGAATGCCTGGTGGAACGCGCTACTGTTCATTGCCGGGCCGATGGCACGGAAATCATCAGGCGCATGCGCGTCGGCGGTCAGGCGCCGCAGGCGTTCCTGCTCGCGTATCTTGCCGCGCCAGAGTTGGCCGAAACCGATGAATACGCGCTGCTCGCCGGTAAAGCCGTCGAGGGTGTTTGATGGCTTGCCGTTCAGGCTCAGCTGGTAGGCCTTGAAGGCGATCTGCAAGCCGGACAGGTCGGCGATGTTCTCGCCCACCGTCAGGCGGCCGTTGACGAAATGTTTGGGCAAGGCTTCGTAGCGGCCATATTGCGCCACCAGCCTATCAGCCAGCTTCTCGAAGCTTTTGCGATCGACCGGGCGCCACCAGTTGCGCATATTGCCGTCACCATCGTACTGGCTACCCTGGTCGTCGAAGCCATGGCTGATTTCATGGGCGATGATGGTGCCGATTGCACCGTAGTTCACCGCGTCATCGGCGTCGGCCTTGAAGAATGGTGGCTGCAGCATGGCTGCCGGGAAGACGATCTCATTCAGGGGTGCGT
The DNA here is from genome assembly GCF_036961565.1 of Chitinimonas sp. JJ19. Lineage (NCBI taxonomy): Bacteria > Pseudomonadati > Pseudomonadota > Betaproteobacteria > Neisseriales > Chitinibacteraceae > Chitinimonas > Chitinimonas sp. JJ19. The sequence continues at coordinate 37,666 of NZ_JBAMDD010000018.1, read as the reverse complement.
CGTAATAGGCGTTGACGGTTTGCGGTGTCATGCCCCATTCATCGCGGTCGACAGGCTTGCCGAGGAAGGACAGCTTGTGCCGGTAATTGAACTGATTGGTGCGCAGTACATTGCCGACCAGGTCATCGGCACGGATATCCAGGCCGCTGTAATCGCGCCATTTGTCGGGATACCCGACCTTGACCCGATACTTGGACAGCTTGTCCCTGGCGGCGGTTTTGGTAGCCGGGCTTAGCCAGTCGACCTGGTCCAGGCTCTGCTGATAGGCCTTGAGCAGGTTACCGGTCAGGGTTTCCATTCTGGCCTTGGCTTCGGCGGGGAAGTATTGCGCAACGTAGCGTTTACCTATGCTTTCACCCAGCGAACTGTTCACCATGTTGACTGCGCGTTTCCAGCGCGTAGACATCTGGCTCATGCCGCTCAGTGCCTTGCCATGGAAATTAAAGTGGGCCTCGGCCAGCGGTTTGCTCATGAGATGCGCCGTGCCGTCGAGTACGCGCAGGCGCAGGTAGTCACGCCAGACCTCAAGTGGTTCGCTCGCCACCAACTGGCCCACTGCCTTGGCGTAGCTGGGTGTGCGCACGTCAACTACCTGCACCTGGCCCATCTCGGCACCGTCGAGGAAGGCTGCCCAATCGAACTTGGGCGCGGTTTTAGCCAGGCCGGCACGATCGAATTTATTGTGCGACTTGTGCGGATCGCGCAAAGCCATACCATCCCACTGGGACTTGGCTAGCCGAGTTTCCAGTGCCAGCACGGCTTTGGCGCGGCGGGCCGGATCAGTCTGGCCGGCTTGGTGCAGCAAGGCTTCCAGATAGCTTAGATAGCTGGCGCGGGTGCTTTTGTAGCTGGCGTCCTGCTTCAGGTAGTAGTCACGGTCGGGCATACCCAGGCCGTGCTGGTCGACCATCACCACATACTGTGAGGGGTCGTTGTCGTCGACATTGACGTAGGGCCGTAATGGTCCTTCCATGCCTTGCACAGCCAATCGGCCTAGCAATCGGGTCAGTCCCTCGCGGTCGGTCACGCCGTCGATCTCTGCCAGCAGGGGCTTGACCGGTGCCATGCCCAGCCGGTCGGCCAGGGCTTCATCCATATAGCTTTGATACAGCGCGGCCATCTGCCGGGATTCGGGAGAGTCGGGGTGGGCGACAGCTGCCTCCACTATCTCGCGCACCCGCTTCTGCGACAACTCGTACAGTTCGTCAAACGTGCCCCAGCTGCTTTCGTCGGCCGGGATCTCAGCCTGCTTGATCCACTTGCCATTGACGGCTTGAAACAGATTGTCCTGAATACGGACGCTGGGATCAAAATGGTCGAGTTCGATGCCGGAGCGCCCGGCGGCGGCGGCAGGCAGGGCCAGCATGAGAAGCAGGGCAAGCCGGCTCGGGTGGAGGTTCATCCTTCTATTTCCTTGTGTAGGGCGGAAAGAAACGGCGGCCAAGCAAGCATCCGCAGGGTAAACGGCGTAGCAAATGCTATGCCGCCGCGCTACGACAGAGCATCAGGCACAGAGTGCCTTGAGCACCAACAAATTGTGCATCTGACGGACGCTGCGGCGAGTCTGGCACTCACCGGGGCTGTCGGATTCCAAACGATGGTAGCCGCCCTCGGGCATGCCCAACAGCAAAGAACCCGCCTAGGGGCGGGTTCTTTGCAGGGTACTGCAGTGACATTAGCAAGCCATCGTCACTTCACGCGATTGGCGTACATAAAGCTTTCCAGCCCCGACTCTGCCAGGCTGAACCAGCCTTGCTCGATGCCGCGGAATTTCTTCCATTCGGTGTAGACCTTCTTGAATGAGGCATTCTTGGCGGCTTCTTCTTCGTACAGCTCGAAGGTGGCTTTCTGGGCGGCCTTCATGATATCGGCTGGGTACTTGTGCAGCTTCACGCCAGCCTGCAACAGGCGCACCAAGGCCTGGGGGTTTTTGGCGTCATACTCGGCCTGCATGGCGATGGCAGCTTCGGCGGTGGCTACTTCGAAGGCGGCTTGGTAACTCTTGGGGAGCTTGGCCCATTCGTCCAGGTTCACGTAGAAGGAAATCTGCGGGCCCGGCTCCCACCAGCCTGGGTAGAAGTAATTCTTGGCGACCTTGTAGAAGCCCAGCTTTTCATCGTCGTAGGGGCCGACCCATTCGGCGGCATCAATGGTGCCTTTTTCCAGGGCGGGGTAGATATCACCGCCGGCCAGGGTTTGCGGTACGGCGCCCAGGCGTGACCAGACTTCGCCGCCTATGCCAGGGATGCGGATCTTCAGGCCTTTGACGTCGGCCAGCGATTTGACCGGGTTGCGGAACCAGCCGCCCATCTGGGTGCCGGTGTTGCCACCGTAGAAGCTGATGACCTTGTAGTCGCGCAGGAACTCACGCATCAGTTGCAGGCCGCCGCCGTAGTACATCCAGGCAGCTTGCTGGCGCGACGACAGGCCGAAGGGGACGGCAGTGTCGAAGGCGAAGGTTTTGTTCTTGCCCACGTAGTAGTAACCGCAGGTGTGGCAGGCCTGCACCGTGCCGTTCTGTACGGCATCCAGCGCCTGCAGGCCGGGGACGATTTCACCGGCGGCGTGTACCTTGATCTGGAACTTGCCATCGGTGAGGTCGGATACACGCTTGGACAACTGTTCGGCGCCGCCATAGATGGTTTCCAGGCTCTTGGGAAAGCTGGAGGTAATGCGCCACTGTATGTTGGGCTCGGCCGCTGCGATGGCGGGGGCGGATATCCCTGCGGCAGCAACGCCGGCTACGCTGGCCTGTTTGAGAAAACTACGTCTTTCCACGGTCTGCTCCTTCTTCTTGGGTTTGAGTGCGGTATGGGCCGCACCCATCTACTAAGCGCCACTAACAAAACCCTTCTGGCGTTGTTGTGCGAGATTGCCGTACCCACGTACTGTCAGCGCACGCACGCCTAGCCAGAACCGCTACGCTGGGCTTTGTTAGCGGCTCCAAACCAAAACGCAAAGAAACTACGGCGACTTGCCTGCCTCCTCCAACAGGGCTGCCGCAGGGTCGGGTTCCGGCTCGGCGCCGGCAGGTAGGGTGGCGCCGCTGCCCTCCATCAGGGCGGCTCCCCCATCGCCCTCGGTCTGTTCAGGCGTATCTTGCGGCAGGCTCTGCAGAACTTCTTCGGTGGTCTGCGTACTCTCTGCCGCCGGGCCGTGCAGGGCGTGGGTGACCAGTTTGGGGAAGGCGATCACCAGGGCCACCATCAGGATCTGGATGATGACGAAGGGAATGGCGCCCCAGTAGATATCGGTGGTCTTGATGCTCTTGGGGGCCACGCTGCGCAGATAGAACAGGGCGAAGCCGAATGGGGGATGCATGAAGGAGGTTTGCATGTTCACCCCCAGCATGACGCCAAACCACACAAGGTCTATGCCCAACTTGGCGGCGATGGGTGCCAGCAGGGGGACGATGATGAAGGCGATCTCGAAGAAATCGAGGAAGAAGGCCAGCACGAAGACCAGGATATTGACCACCACGAGGAAGCCAACGACGCCCCCCGGCAGGCTGTCGAACAGATGCTCTACCCAGGCATCGCCATCCACCCCGATAAAGGCGATACGGAATACCCGGGCGCCGATGAGGATGAAGACCACGAAGGTGGTGAGCTTGAGGGTGGAGTTCATGGCCTGACGCGTCAGGTCCAGATTCAGCTTGCCCTTGATCATGGCCAGGATAATGGCGCCGGCGGCACCCATTGCGCCGCCTTCGGTGGGGGTGGCGACCCCCAGGAAGATAGTGCCGAGGACCAGGAAAATCAGCATCAGGGGGGGCACCATGACGAACACCACCTTTTCTGCCGCACGGCTGAGCAACCCCATCTTGGTGACGCGGTTGACCACGGCGGCACCAAAGGCGATGGCGATGCCGATCAGGGCGGAGACGATGATGCGTTCGTCCATGGGTCTGTCGGTGGCGGCGTAGTGGAACTGGTCGTACGCCACGCCAGCTACGATGGAAACGGCCAGCAGTGCCAGCAGGGAGGGGGTGCCGCTGGAACCATTGTCCTCGCGCAGGGTGCGGGCTTCGGGCGGCAGGGCAGGGGCCGCACTGGGGCGTACCACTGTGACGATGAAGACATAGAGCACATAAAGCAGGACCAGGGTCAGGCCTGGCACCAGTGCGCCAGCATACATATCACCGACTGAGGTGCCCAACTGGTCTGCCAGCACGATCAGCACCAAAGAAGGGGGGATGATCTGCGCCAGGGTGCCGGACGCGGCAATCACACCGGAGGCCACCCTGGCGTCATAGCCATAGCGCATCATGATGGGCAGCGAGATCAGCCCCATGGAGATGACCGAGGCCGCCACAACGCCTGTGGTAGCGGCCAGCAGGGCGCCGACGAAAATGACAGCGTAGGCGAGGCCACCACGGATGCGCCCAAACAGCTGGCCTATGGTCTCCAGCATATCCTCGGCCATGCCTGATCGCTCTAGTATCAGGCCCATGAAGGTAAAGAAGGGGATGGCCAGCAAGGTGTCGTTGCGCATGATGTCGAACACCTGCTGCGGCAGGGCTTGCAGCAGGGCGGCGGGCATAAAGCCCAGTTCGATGGCAATGACGGCGAACAGCAGGCCGACGGCAGAAAGCGAGAAAGCAACGGGATAGCCGATCAGCAGAAACAGGATCAGCGAGGCGAACATCAACGGCGCCATGAATTCTGGGCTCATGCCTTGTTCTCCTGCTTGGGCTGGGAATCCAGATTCTGGGCAATTACTTCTGCTATCTGGCCGGTGTGCTTCTCCGCTGGATTGGGAATCAGGCCTTGCAGGAAGGCCAACCGCTTGATGATCTCGGCTGCAGCTTGCAGGATCAGCAGGGTAAAGCCGATTGGAATCAGTGCCCAGACGGGCCAGCGCACCAGGCCGCCTGCATCACTGGAGGTTTCGCCCGAAGTCATCATCTGGGTCATGACCGGCCAGGAGAAATACAGTACGGCTATGGCCATGGGGAGCAGAAAGAGCAAGGTGCCCAGGATATCGACCACGGCTTGCTTGCGTGGTGAAAGCCGGCTGAGCAGGATATCGATGCGGATGTGTTCGTTGTGCTTGAGGGTGTAAGCCGCGCCAAGCAGGAACATGGCGGAAAACAAATACCACTGGATTTCGAGGAAGGCGTTTGAGCTGGTATCGAACGCCTTGCGGATAACTGCGTTGCCGGCGCTGATCAATACGCAGATCAGTACCAGCCACTTGGCCATCTGGCCGATGCGCTCGTTCAGCGCATCGATCCAGCCGGCCAGACGGAGTAAGGCTTGCATCTTGGATTGTCCCCCTTGTTCTTGGATGCTCCTTCATCCCCGGCCTGCAACCGTCTTGAGGGCTGGCTTGGCGGGATTAGAGCATTCGCACCATAGCATAGGGCGAAAGCCGCTGATAAGCGTGCCGAGCGGGTATTTCCGTAAACCCTGATCACTTGGGTGGCTTGTCGGGCACGCAATGGTGCTGACGGGGGTATATGTGTTGCCTGAAAAGCAAAAAGCCACCCCGCAGGGTGGCTTATTGTTTACGACGCGTAGCGATCAGGCCAGCGCGTTGGCGATGCGCGCCAGGGCTTTCTCGAGATTGCCCATGCTGGTGGCGAAGCTGATGCGGAAATAGCCTTCGGCGCCGAAGGCGGAGCCGGGAACCACGGCTACATCCTGCGCTTCCAGCAGATAGCTGCCCAGTGCCAGATCGTTGGGGGCGGCGATCTTGCCTTCCTTATACAGATTCTGGATGGCGTCGCGGGCATCGACAAAGGCATAGAAGGCACCCCCAGCAGTCAGGCACTTGAGGCCACGGATGCTGTTGAAGGTCTTGACCACGAACTCATGACGTTCGTTGAAGGCCTTGAGCATGGGGGCGAAGCACTCGGCCTGTGGGCCGTTGAGCGCAGCCTCGGCCGCCACTTGGGAGATGGAGGTGGGGTTGGAGGTGGATTGCGACTGGATGTTCTCCATGGCCTTGATCAGCCACTCGGGGCCGGCGGCATAGCCTATGCGCCAGCCTGTCATGGAATAGGCCTTGGACACGCCGTTGAGCAGAATGGTCTGCGGATACAGCTCGGGGCAGGCATTCAGGATATTGGCGAAGGTGGTGCTGCCCAGCATCACGTGCTCGTACATGTCGTCGGAGGCGATCATGACCTTGGGGTGCTTCTTGAGGACTTCACCCAGGGCCTTGAGCTCCTCCAGGGTATAGACGGCGCCGGTGGGGTTGGAGGGAGAATTGATCACCACCAGCTTGGTGCGAGGGGTGATGGCTGCGGCCAACTGGGCGGGGCTCAGCTTGTAGCCTTGTTCGATGCCACATTCGACGATGACAGGCTTGCCCTCGGCCAGGATGACCATGTCGGGATAGGACACCCAGTAAGGTGCAGGGATGATGACTTCGTCGCCTGCGTTGATATAGGCCTGGCAGAGGTTGTAGAAGCTTTGCTTGCCACCACAGCTGACCAGAATCTGCTTGGCGGTGTAGTCGAGGCCTTGATCGCGCTTGAACTTGGCGACGATGGCGTTTTTCAGACCAGGTGTGCCGGAAACCGGGGTGTACTTGGTAAAGCCTTTGTTGATCGCGTCAATCGCGGCGGCCTTGATATGGTCGGGCGTGTCGAAGTCGGGCTCGCCTGCAGCCAGGGCTATGACATCACGGCCGTCGGCCTTGAGTTTCTGTGCCTTGGCGGTAATGGCAAGGGTGGGCGATTCCTTGATGGCTTGGACGCGATGCGAGAGTTCCACGACAGGCTCCTGAATAAGCGGGAAAAAACAGAGGGAGGAAGATTCTATCAGCCACCGGCTGCTTTGTGCGGTGCAAAAAGCCCGGCGCGCCGAGTGGCGGGCCGGGCGTTCCGGGTGCATGGGGCTGGCCATGCAGAGCCTGCTGGGGTTGCCTAGAACAGGTAGGCAAACAATGAGGAATCGCCCTGCACGACCTGGCCGTTGATGGTGACGGAACCGGTGGTGCTGGCGGCGGTGATCTCGCCTGTGGGGCTGATGTTAAGCACGAACACCAGGTTGTTGAACACCACGTTGTAGGTGGTGCCGGCGTAGGTGTAGACCAGCGGGCCGTTGTAGCTGACGCGGTAAATGCCGTCGGTGTAGTTGTAGTTGAGGCCGAAGGTCAGTGAGCCGTTGGCCGTAAAGCCCGGTGCGTTGGGTGGGGCGAAGTTGCTGAAGGTGAGGGTGCCATCCCAGGTCAGCAGGGTGGGTGCTGGTACTGGGGTGGTGACAAAGCTGATGCAGATCTGTCCGGTCATGGACAGATGCCCGCCAGAGACCTGGGCAAAGAAGTCACTGCTGCTGTCGATAACGGTGCATTGCGACGGCAGGTTGGTGGCCTGGGCCGTGGGCGCAAGCAGGGCGAGTGCAAGGCCGAATAGCGCGAGTAGTTTCTTCATGGCGAGGTCTCCCAGGGGGGGGGCTGGCTTGGAATTCTCAGTCTAGAAAATTGCCAGCCTGGCGCCAGGGGGAATCGACGCCATTTATCCGATATTTTTTACCATGACAAAGTCGTCCATGAGGTAGCCCTGGCCGATATCCACGGTAACGCTGTCACGTACGGTAAAGCCGTTGCGGGTATAAGCCGCGATGGCTTTTGCGTTGTGCTTGTTGACCGCCAGGACCAAGGTAGCGCATTGCCGTGCCTGGGCTTGCGCCACCACATGCTGCAGCAACTGGCTGCCCAGGCCCTGGCCGTGCAGATCGGGTAGCAGGTAGAGCTTGTCCAGTTTCATTTCGCCAGGCGCGCTGCAGTAATACTGTGTGAAGCCGACGACCTGTTCGTCCGCCAGCGCCAGATCAAGCCACTGATCGGGGCCGCTGATCTGGTGCTGCAGGGCGGTGGGGTTGTAACGCTGGGCCAGCATGTAGTCTATCTGCGCCATGCTGATGATGGCTGGGTAATGCTGGCGCCAGATGACATCCGCCAGGGTGGCGATGGTGGGTATGTCGGCCGTGGTGGCGGGGCGGATGGTGACGGGTGTAGGCATGGGCTGATGACTCCAGCGGGTACGCTACGGCGCACCCGTCGCTGCGGTAATGGCTGCTGCAGGCAGCCTAGGGGATATCAAGCGGCCTTGCGGGAAAAATCCCGGGGGCGGAAGCCCAGCGCAGCCAGGGTGGCAAAGTAGACGAGGGCACCGACGCCGACCAGCAGGGCCAGCTTGCCGGCCTGGAGGACGTTGGAGCCGCCATGCCAGTTGCCCAGCGTGGTCTGTAGCCACCAAAGCAAGGCGGCCATCAGGCTGACGGCCAGGCCCAGCTTGCGGAGGAAGGCGAACCAGCCCGCGGCGGGGGTGTAGATGTTGCGGCGGCGCAGGCCGGCATAGAGCAGGCCGGCATTGAGGCAGGCGGCCAGGCTGATGGAGAGCGCCAGACCGGCATGGCCCAGGGGGCGATAGAGCGCTAGGTTGAGCAGTTGGGTGACGATCAGGGTGACGATGCCTATCTTCATCGGGGTTTTTACATCCTGCTGGGCATAGAAGGCTGGCGCCAGCACTTTGATGGAGATCAGCGCCATCAGGCCGACAGCGTAGGCACTGAGGGCGTGCTGGGTCATGGCGGTGTCGTGGGCGTCGAATTTGCCGTGCTCGAACAGGGTGGCGATCAGGGGCTCGGCGATCACGGCCAGGGCCACGGTGGCGGGCAGGGCCAGCAGCCAGCACAGGCGCAAACCCCAGTCGAGCATGGCGGAGTAGTCATCGTCCTGGCCCTGGGTCTTGAGCCGCGCCAGGCTGGGCAGCAGGATGGTGCCCAGGGCAACGCCGAGCACCCCGGCGGGCAGTTCCATCAACCTGTCTGCATAGTTGAGCCAGGACATGCTGCCGGCTTGGAGCCAGGAGGCAAACTGGGTATTGAGCAGCAGGCTGATCTGGGCGATGGAGACGCCGAACAGGGCGGGCACCATCTGCTTGAGCACCCGGGTGACGCCGACATCGCCCAGATTGAGCTTGGGCCGGCTGAGCATGCCGATGCGGGCCAGAAACGGGAGCTGGAAAGCCAGTTGCGCCACACCGCCCACCGCAACAGCGATGGCCAGGGCAAAGATCGGCTCCTCCAGGTGCGGAGAAAGCAGGATGCCGAAGGCGATCATGGAGAGATTGAGCAGGGTGGGTGTGAAGGCCGGGATGCTGAAGCGGTTCCAGGTGTTCAGGATGCTGCCGACCAACGAGGACAGCGAGATCAGGAAGATATAGGGGAAGGTGATGCGGGTAAGCTGGACGGCCAGGTCGAACTGGCTGCTATCCTTGCTGAAGCCCGAAGCCGACAGCCAGACGATGGCTGGTGCGGCAATCACGCCCAGTACGGTGAACACCAACAGGACGAGGGTGAGCAGGCCGGCGATATCGGCGATGAATTCGCGGGTGGCATCCTCACCGCGCTGCGCCTTGTATTCGGCCAGTATGGGGACAAAGGCCTGCGAGAAGGCGCCCTCGGCAAAGATGCGGCGGAACATATTGGGCAGCTTGAAGGCCACCACGAAGGCATCCATGGCGTGATTGGCGCCAAACTGGTGGGTATTCATCACTTCGCGGGCCAGCCCCAGGATGCGTGACAGCATGGTCATGCTGCTGGTGCGGGCAAGGGCTTTGAGCAGATTCATAGGGCCGAGTCATTGACAAAACGATGGCAGTGTACGCGATGATTGCCATCGTGGTGCAGAGTGGGCATAATGCGCGGTTTCGCGATAGTCCTTTTACCGGTTTAAGGAGTTGATTTAATGGCAAATAGCGCACAAGCCCGCAAGCGTGCCCGTCAGGCCGCCAAGGCGCGCCTTCACAACCAATCCCAGCGTTCGGAATTCCGCACTGCCGTCAAGAAGGTGCTGAAGGCCATTGAGGCTGGCGACAAGGCCGCCGCCGCTGAAACCTTCAAGGCTTCGGTCAGCAACATCGACCGCTTGGCTGACAAGGGTGCATACCACAAGAACAAGGCTGCTCGTCACAAGAGCCGTCTGGCTGCTGCCATCAAGGCAATGGCCTAATCGTTTCGTCAGGAACGATAGTCGCAAGACATAGACAAACGAATCGCTGGCCAGCATCGAATGTCCAAGAACCCGCTCCCAGGAGCGGGTTTTTTGTTGTTGTCGCCGCCGTTCTAGCGGCTATCGGTGTCGGGGCGGCGTAGTGCCAGGAAGGCAGACGGCTCCCAACTGCGCAGCGCCAGCAACAGGCTGGTGCCTTGTGTGGGTAGGTGGCCCTGATCAAGGCAGTCGGCGTGCAGCTCGTCGAACTCCTGCAGGAGTCGCAGCAGGCGTTGCTGCAGTTTGACGGCGGCGGCAGGGGAGAGCATGGCGTGCTGAAAACGCAGTAGCTCGCCGGGGGCATGGAAGGGCGCGTCCAGGAAATCGTCCTGTATCCGCGCACGGAAAAAGCGATGTATGGGGCCATTGGGCAGCCAGGCGAAATCCCGTGCTACCCGCAGCTTCACCCGGTTCTCGGGCAAGAGTTGTATCAACCCCAGTTTATCGAGCTGCAGCAAGGCGGCGACACCCTCTGCCGGCGTCAGCTGGTATTGCTGGACGATTTGCGCCAGGGGCCAATGATTGAGTGTGCAGACGGCCACCAACAACAACTTGGGGCTGGCGACCAGATCTGCTTCTTGTGCCTCGCTCAGGTGCTGCAACTGGGGTTGGGCGGCCTCCATTTCGCGCACCAGATCGCCCAGCTCCAGACCTGCCAGTTGGCAAATGGCATCAAGGGTCTGCAGGCTCAGGCTGCATTGCGAAAACTGACGTTTGACACTGGCTTCGCTCAGGCCCAGATGCGGGGCGATCTGGGCATAGGTGAGCCCTCTGGCCTTGAGTGCGCGTTTGAGCGCACTGACCAGTTGCAGGGTTTGTGACATGCCTTGCCTTTAAGTATCGAATTTCGATACCAGAAAGCCTATTTATTGATGAGTTGAATGGCAAGGTTTATTTGGCGATGCTGTATGGGCAAAGTGCGGGTCACGCAACCCGGAGCAAGCCTTGATGAACCCCGTACTTTCCCGCCGCCTATGTGTGGCTGTTGTGCTGTCTGTCCTGCTGATCATGGGCTGGCATGGCCCAATAGGGCAGCCAGCCGACTATCACCAATTTGCCGACACCCGTGCCTGGCTGAGCCTGCCCCATGCAGCCGATGTGTTGTCCAACCTTGGTTTCCTGGTGGTTGGGCTGGGTGGTATAGGCCATATATTGGGCCGCGAAACCAGGCTCCAACGTGGTGACCTGGGTTACGGCCTGTTTTTTCTAAGCCTGATGCTGACAGCGGCGGGCTCGGCCTGGTATCACCTGTCGCCCGACAATACCCGCTTGGTATGGGACAGGCTGCCGATAGCGCTGGCATGTGCCGGCCTGCTGGGGGCGGTGTTTTGCCGTTGCTATGAGCAGTTCAAGGAATGGGCTGTGATGGGTGGCTTGGTGGTCGCTGCGGTGTTCAGCGTCGCTTGGTGGCGGTGGACCGACCTGCAAGGGCAGGGCGATTTACGCCCCTATCTGTTGCTGCAATTGCTGCCACTGGTATTGATACCCCTGCTGCAGGCGGGTAGCGGCACTGACCGCAGGGAGCGGCAAGGATTTGCACTCGCCATTGCCTGCTATGTGATCGCCAAAGGCTGTGAACTGGCTGACCATGCGATTCTTGATAGCCTAGTTGTGGTCAGTGGGCATACCTTGAAACATGTGTTCGCGACGGCTGCGGCAACGGTGTTGGCGTGGGCATACGCATCCACTCACTGCGAAGGCTCATGAGCGGTCTTGAATGGCGGTGCCTCCCTGGCATCCGCTCGGCAGTGGTCTCACCACAGCAATCGGGGTTTATAAGTGCTCTATGAGGTACGCATTAGCTTCAGATAGTCACCCCGCCCTAGCTCGCAATGGCGGGGGTTATCCGATTCCTCGGCCGTGGCCTCGACGGCGACTTTGACGTAGCGGCCTAGTTGCTGCCAGATGGCGATGGAAAGGTGCTGGGTGAATGCGGCCTGGTCTTCGCCCTCGGGCAGTTCGGCCTCCATGGCAATTTCCAATAGCCAGGCACCGCGAGATTGGCGGCGGTTGACCCAGGCTGGGCTAAGCCAGGCTTCACGTATGGCCGACAGCACACGGGTGGGCTCGCTACTGCCTAGGGGGTAGACGGACAGGTGGACGTGATGGCGCAAAGGCATGATGGACTCGGAGTCTGTTCACTGACTTGCTGCGCGGCCCTGGTTCCGGTGCTGGGTGTGTATGGTGGCCCAACCAAGCTGCATCGGGCAATCGCATAGCGGGGCTTGGGCGCTATGCTGAACAGCTGGCACAAGCATCGTGAAGATGACACAAGGCCAGCGGTGACCATATCTCGTTTTATCAAAACCCCTGCAGCACCGCAATGTGAGTTGATCGACAGGCTGAGTGGACTGGTGATATAGAATGGGGCATCCAGACCAGCCCTTAGCCGCGCCATGAGCCAAACTGACATCATTTCCAACATGCCACGCATCCTGGTGGTGGACGACTCCCGCATCGTTCGTGCAACGGTCAAGAAGCATCTCTCCACGCAGTTCGACATCGTCGAAGAGGCTGATGGCGAGGCGGGTTGGTCGCGGCTTGAGGCAGACCCCGAGATACTGGTGATGATGACCGATCTCAGCATGCCCAAGCTCGATGGCTTCGGGCTGCTGGGGCGGGTGCGTAAATCCCAGGATGCCCGCATCAAGCATACCCCGGTCATTGTCATTTCGGGTGAGGAGGATCTGGAGGTCAAGCAGCAGGCCCTGGAGCGTGGTGCCAATGATTTTGTGACCAAATCGACTGATCGCGCGGAAATGCTGGCGCGGGTATCGGCAGCCGCTAAGCTGGCCCGCACCGCGCGCGAGCTGCGGGCGACGGAGGAGTCGCAGGCGCGTACCGCCACCACCGATGTACAGACCGGGCTGGCGACCGAGCACATGTTGCATGTGGAGGGCGACAAGGCCATGGCACATGCGGCTCGCTACCATGGCGAAACCACGCTGGTGCTGTTTGAATTGGATAAGTTTGACGAGGTGACCAGCGAGCTGGGCGAGGCGGCGGCAGGCCAATTGATCAATCTGGTAGCCAAGCTGGTGGCGGGCAAACTGCGCAAGGAAGAGACCTTGGCACGCCTGGATGGCCCTTGCTTTGCCGTGATGCTGTACGCCAATTTCAGTGGCGCGACCATTTACGCCGAGCGCCTCAAGGAGACGATTGCGGCCGCCAAGGTCAATTTCCGTGGCCAGTCACTGCGTATCACCGCCAGCATTGCGTTGGCCAACTCGGTGCAGGACGGCCTGGCTGACTTTGACGGCATGCTGGCGCTGGCCCAGTTGCGGCTGGCCCGCAAGCGGGCAGGTGTGGTGCAGCCCCTTGCAGAGGGCGCGGCACAGCCCGCAGACATGTCAGTGGCTGAGGCGCTGGCCCTGATAGCGCAAGGCAAGGAGGCGCTGGTGCTGCCACAATTGCCACGGCTGCTGGAGAGCCTGCAGCCCTTGCTGGCCTTGGCGAGCACGCCGACAGCGTAGTCGGCGGCCAGCTGGTCGGGAACTGGCCGTCTGTGTCGGTTTTCCCTGATACTGTCGTAGCTGCCCAACATTCTGAGCAGTGTTGTTGCAAATACGTATAGAAGAATTGCCCCGCACGACAAGTTGTAAGACGATCATCCCCAATTCCTGGGCTGCTACCCTGTGTTCGCGGCTCGACGGAATAGTGCGTACCAGCACATCAGGATGCTGGCAGCCAGGCCGACAAGAGCGGCCGGGCAGTCGGGATCACACTAACTGACCACTATTGATTCGGGAGATCACTCTAATGAGGATCAAGCAGCTCGCTTACGCGATCGGGATGATTGGTATCGCCACTTCGGTCGGCTTTGCCCATGCCGCAGAAGAAGCATCGAGTACCGAGAAGATTGAAATCACCGGCTCGAGCATCAAGCGTCGTGCCAACCAAGGTAGCCTGCCTGTTCAGGTGATGACCAAGGAAGAAATTTCTCGTAGTGGCGCCACCAGCACTGAACAATTGCTGGCTTCGATTTCCGCCATTTCCTCTGCTGGTGGTACGACCAACTCGACGGGCGCAGGTTCCTCGACTTACGGTTTGTCCTCGATCTCTCTGCGTGGTCTTGATAGCGACCGTACCCTGGTGCTGGTCAACGGTCGCCGCGTTGCTGCCTTTGCTGGCGGTGGCGGTGCTACTGTTAACGTGAACTCCATTCCGCTTTCCGCCATTGAGCGCGTGGAAGTGTTGAAGGATGGTGCATCTGGTGTTTATGGCTCGGATGCCATCGCCGGTGTGGTCAACTTCATCCTGTCGAAGAACTTCAAGGGTGTTGAGCTCGGCGCTCAAGCTGGCCAGTCAACGCGTGACGGCGGCGGCGACAGCGAGAAGTACTCGATCGTGGCAGGTTTCGGTAGCCTGGATGATCATGGCTTCAACATCACTGTTGCAGGCTCCTTCGAAAAAGAAGATGTACTGAAGGCCAGGGACCGTGAGTTTGCCAAGAGTGGTAACGTCCTGCCCTACTTCACCAACGGTGCCACCGGCCAAGGCAATATCGAGGGCGTATGGGTGAATGGCGATCGTCATCCCACCCTGTGGGGAACCTCGCCGGCTTCGGGTTACGGTAACCCTGCTGCTGTTGGTGGCAAGTGCGCCTCCATCCAGATGTTCAATGCAGGTACCACCAGCAAGGGCGGACCATACTGCGCCTATGACAGCGCACCTGATGTCGGCCTGGTGCCGGATCGTGAGTTGACCAACTTCGCTGCCAACTTCTCGGCGAAGCTGGGCGAGAACCTCAGCTTCTTCGGTGATGCGCTGTGGTCGGAAAGCGTGGTGAAGCAGAGCTTCCAGGCTAACCCAATCCGTAACAGCTTCTTGGTAACTGACTCGCTGTTTGCGGCTCAGGGCGTGGATGCCGCGCTGCTGATGAAGCCGACCAACCCCAACTACCAGATCGCTGCTGACTACCTGAATTCCATTGGTGCCGGTGCTTTGGTCGGTCAGACGCTGGCTGTGACCTCACGTACCCTCGGCTTCGGCGGCCGTAAGGGCGAAGACAAGTCCGAGCAGTCGCGCTTTGTGGCGGGCCTGCGCGGCAACTTTGCCAGCCAGGACTTTGAGGTTGCCTACTCGGTTAACAAGAGCGAGACCAATTCGCGCGTTACCGATGGTTACTTCTCGCAAGTGGCTTATGCCAAGATCATTAACGACACCAACTCCTGGAACCCCTGGGCTCCGGATGGTATCGGCAATGCCAGCGTGCTGTCGGCATTGAAGGGCGCGGCTTACGTTGGCCCCAGCCTGAGCGCCGAATCCACCAGCGACGTGTTTGACGGCAAGATCTCGGGTGATCTGTTCGATCTGGGCGATCGTCCGGTGCAGTACGCTGCTGGCTTCCAGCATCGTAAGGAAGAGTACGTTACACGCCCCAGTGCGGCGCTTGAGACTGGTGATATCGCTGGCCTGGGCGGCAGTGTGCCACCTGTGAACCGCGACCGTAATGTGCGCGCATTCTTCGGTGAAGTGGTTGTGCCGGTGCTCTCCAACTTGGAAGCCAACCTGTCGATTCGTAATGACCGATACAACGACGTAGGTTCCGCCAACAACTACAAGGCAGCTTTGCGCTGGAACCCGACACGCGCCTTCATGGTTCGTGCTTCGGCCGGTACGGGCTTCCGTGCACCTACCCTGACCGATCTGTGGCAGCCTCAGTCGCTGGGTACCTCAGAGCAATTCACCTACAAGAACCCCAAGGACGGTACGGTGAACGAGGATGTGCAGGTCAATTCGCTGACCGGTGGTAACCCCGGCCTGCGTCCTGAGGAGTCGGAGCAATCATCGATCGGCTTCCAGTTCTCGCCGAACTCCAAGTTCACTATCGGCGTGGACCTGTGGAATGTGAAGGTGGAAGACATCCTGTCGACGCCATCGGCACAGGAAACGGTTTCTGGCTTCCTGAAGGGTGATTCTGCCTACGCTGGCAAGGTAACGCTGGATGCCAACGGTGATGTGCAGAGCATTATTCAGACGCTGGCAAACGTCGGTAGCGCCAAGGTTAGCGGCGTAGATCTGGACTTGGCCTACCGTGACAGCTTCAGCTTCGGCCGTATTGAAGTGGCGTTGAACGGTACTTACATGTCCAAGTTCGACCAGACCAGCCCTGGCGGTTTCCTGTCGCACAAGGTGGGTACCATCGTCGAGCCGGACGGCAACCCGGTGCTGGATGCTGACGAGGGCGGCGTGGTGCTGCGCTGGAAGCACGCCTTGTCTGCAAATTGGTCGACCGGCCCCTGGGCTGCTGGCATCACTCAGAATTTCTACAAGCGCTACCAAGCTGGTAACGATCTGAATGGTGATCAGGTCCACGTGCCTAGCCAAGCTATCTACGACCTTAGCCTTGCCTATAGCGGCGTCAAAGGTCTGAAGCTGGGCCTGGGTGTGAAAAACCTGTTTGATCGCGATCCGCCGATCTTCGTGCCCGTCAGCAACCAGTTCCAATATGGCTATGACATCAGCCTGTACGATCCGCGTGCCCGCTTCGTTTACTTGAACGCCAGCTATAAGTTCTTCTAAGCGAAGTTAAGCTGTAGTTGCTTGTACGCGCGGTAACTTAGCAATAAAAATACCCCGAACATAGTTCGGGGTATTTTTTTGTCCGCTGGTGCGCGCTGTAGGAGTGCAGGTCAGCGCAGGAACCGATTCGTCACCGGATAACGCCAGTCTCGCCCAAACCCACGAGGGGTTATGCGGGCGCCGATGGCGGCCTGGCGGCGCTTGTATTCGTTGACCTTGAGCAGTTTCACCACGCGCAATACATCGGCCTCGCTGTAGCCGCGGGCGATGATATCGGCCATGGACAGGTTTTCTTCCACATAGAGCGCCATGATGGCATCCAGGATGTCGTAGGGCGGCAGGCTGTCTTGGTCTACTTGGTTGTCGCGCAGCTCGGCCGAGGGGGGGCGGGTGATGATGCGGTCGGGGATGATGTCGGACACGCTGTTGCGGTACTGGCTGAGACGATAGACCAGGGTCTTGGCGATATCCTTGAGTACAGCATAGCCGCCGGCCATATCGCCGTAGAGGGTGGCGTAGCCTGTGGTCATCTCCGACTTGTTGCCAGTCGTCAGGACCAGTCTGCCGGTCTTGTTGGATAGCGCCATCAGCAGCACGCCGCGTATGCGGCTCTGCAGGTTTTCCTCGGTCGTGTCTGGCGCCAAGCCGGCGAACTGCGGCGCCAGAGCGGCGCTGAAGGCTTCATACATGGGCTCTATGCTGATCTCGTCATACTGCACGCCCAGCCGGCGCACCATCTCGCGGGAGTCGTCCAGGCTGATCTGGGCGGTGTAGCGGGAGGGCATCATCACCGCCCGCACCTTGTCGGCGCCCAGCGCATCTACCGCGATGGCCAGGGTCAGGGCGGAGTCTATGCCGCCGGAAAGGCCGATGATGACACCAGGGAAGCCGTTCTTGACGATGTAATCGCGGGTGGCGACGACTAGCGCCTGATAGACCGTGGCTTCTTCGCTGCCTGTTGGGGCGATGTCGGCGGGTTCAATATCACCGTCGCTGAAGCTCAGCATGGCGGTGGCAGATTCAAAGCACGGTAGCTGTGCCACTAGTTCGCCTGCCCGGTTCATGGCGAAGCTGGCGCCATCGAATACCAGTTCATCCTGGCCACCCACCCAGTTGCAATAAACGATGGGTAGGCCGGTTTCCTCTATGCGCTGGCGCACAATCTGCTGGCGTACATCGTCCTTGCCAACGTGGTAAGGCGAGGCGTTGGGCACCAGCAGGATCTGTGCGCCCATGTCGGCGGCTTCCGAGGCCGGCTCCACATGCCAGATATCTTCGCAGATGGGTACGCCAACCGTGACCACGCTGCCATCGTGGCAGCGTTGCTCATAAACGCAGGGTAGGGCGCCGGGCGTGAAGTAGCGGCATTCATCGAACACTTCGTTATTGGGCAGTACCATCTTCTGACCACGGGCCAGGAAGTTGCCATCACGCATCACGGTGACACCATTGAAGCGCTCCTGCCCCAGCATGACGGGGTGGCCCACGATCAACGTGACGTCATCAGCGGCATCCAGCAGCCTGTCCAACTGCTCGTTGCAGGCCTGGTAGAAGCTGGGGCGCAGCAGCAGATCCTCGGGTGGGTAGCCGGCGATGGCCAGTTCGGGCACCAGCAAGACATCGGCACGGGCTGCGCGGGCCTCGCTGATCAGGCGCAGTATCTGGTCGGTATTGCCGGCGAGGTCGCCGACGGTGGCGTTGAATTGGGCGACGGCGATTTTCATGGTCATGGTGAGTCTTTGCTGTGGTGCGGGCGCAGCTTAGTCGTAGGTAGCGGCAGGCTCAAAACGGCAGAGCTTGGCCACCAGTACGGCGGGAAACTGGGCGATGTCGAGGTTGTAGAGGCGTACGGCGGCCTCGTGGGTATTGAGCCTATCTTCCCAGGTGCGGGCGTCGAAGGTTGTGGGGTCGCTCTCTCGGCGCAAGGTCATGCCATCCAGCTCGGCGCGCAGGGCGGCGATGACGTGCCGGGCGGCGACCAGGCGGTTGTAGCAGAGTACCAGGTAGACCACGCAGGTCAGCACCAACAGGATCAGGATCAAGAGTGGCATGGCTATCCTCTATTCGGTGCGGCAGACAAAACCCAGTATGGCGGAACTGGCTAGGCGCGCAGGCGCAGGTATGCGCAGCAGACGGTGCGCGGGTGTGGCGGCCTAGTGCAGCAACGCAGTGGGGCTAGGTCTGCGGCGATCATTTAGCGACCTGCATAAAGTACGAACATGGCCGGTTTTTTCTTCAGGTCCGGCCTGGCCTGTGATTTCCAGTTGCTCAGTGTTTGCGACACGATGAGTTCATCGTTGCAGCTCAAGTCGCGTGCCACGGTCAGTTGCGTGGCCGGTTTGCATGCCTGCAGTATGGCATCCACCATGGCGTCGTTGCGGTAGGGGGTTTCAATAAACAGCTGGGCTTCGTCTAATTTGCTTGAATCCCGCTCCAGCTCGCGCAGTCGCTCCTGCCTGGGGCCGGCCTCAACCGGCAGGTAGCCATGGAAGCGGAAGCGCTGGCCGCTGGCGCCGGCGGCCATCAGGGCCAGTAGGATGGAGGATGGCCCCACCAGCGGCACGACTCGTATACCACGCCTATGCGCCAGCCTGACCAGGTTGGCGCCGGGGTCCGCCACGCCAGGGCAGCCGGCTTCCGAGATGACACCCACATCGTGGCCGGCTTCCAGCGGGGCGAGCAGGGCGGCCAGCTCGCTCTCCTTGCTGTGCTCATTGAGCTCCATCATTTTCAGCTCAGCGATGACGCGCTCAGGGCCGTACAGCTTGAGGAAGCGACGTGCCGTCTTGGCGTTCTCCACCACCCAGTGGTCTATGCGATTGGCCTGGGTACGCACGTCCTGCGGCAGGATGGCCTCCAACGGGCCTTCGCCCAATGGTGCCGGTACCAGATAGAGTGTGCCCTTCATAGCAGTGGATAACCTTCCTCGCGCAGCATGTGGCACAACGCTATCAGGGGCAGGCCGATGATGGCAGCAGGGTCGCTGCCTTCCATGCGGTCTATCATGGCGACGCCCAGACCTTCTGTCTTTGCGCTGCCGGCGCAGTCATAGGGCTGTTCGCGCTCCAGATAGCGGGTGATCTCGGCATCACTATAGTTGCGCATGCTGACCTGCCAGGGAACGACGATCTCCTGAGTGCGACCGCTGGCGCTATTGTGCAGGGCCAAGGCGGTATGGAACACCAGGGTCTGGCCGCGCATGGCACTCAGTTGCACGAAGGCGCGCTCGAAATTGCCGGGCTTGCCCAGTTGCTCGCCATGCAGCAGCGCAACTTGATCCGAGCCGATGATAAGGGCGCCGGGATAGCGGCCAGCCAGCGATTGAGCCTTGATTCTGGCCAGGCGGGTGGCCGTTTCGGCGGCAGTCTCACCGGCAAGGGGGGTTTCGTCGCAATCCGGGGCGGCGACTTCGAATGGCAGGCCTAGGCGCGTAAGCAGCTCGCGCCGGTAGCGCGAGGTGGAGCCGAGTACGAGTGTTGGTGTGCTCATGGTGGAGGCGGTTCCAGCGGGTTTACTTGATCTTGTGCCCTGCGGTGGCGTACCAGAACCTTGCCTGGCCGGCAGATTTGCAGGGGCCGTTAAGGGGCGGGCGGACTGTGCCTGTATCGCACGGCAAAGGCTAGATTTTTTTGACGTTTGAAGGACTTGGAGTATATCATCCACCGTTTATGTCCGACCTCACCTTCGACAACGGCGAATTTGCCAGACGTGAACGCACCCTGCAGGGGGAATTGGCCTTGGCCGAACTACCCCGTGTGGCGGCCGACGTGCTGGGCGGTAGTGCCATACAATTTGCCCTGGCCGGCAATGCAGACAAGTACAAGCGCCTGACGCTGGACTTGCGTGTAGGCGGCCAGCTTGAGTTGAAATGCCAGCGCTGCCTCAAGTCCTTGCCGTTCGAGATAGACGTAGCGACACGCTTCACCCTGTTTGCCGATGAGGCCAAGCTGGATGAGGCGGAAGCGGAAGATGAGGACATGGAAGGTTTGCTGTTTGAGCAAGAGTTCAGCCTGCTAAACCTGATTGAGGACGAGATTTTGCTGTCGCTACCCTATGCCCCGGCACACGATGCATGTGTTGCTGAGGCGGGTGTGGCGCCAGATGCGGACGTAGTGCCGCAAAAGCCGAACCCGTTTGCCGTGCTGGCGGATCTTAAAGGCAAGTTGCAGCGCGGCGAACACTAAGTTTTTGTCATTTTCGAGTTTGATCCAGGAGTTAGAACCATGGCCGTTCAACAGAACAAAAAATCCCCCTCCAAGCGCGGCATGCATCGCGCCCACGATTTCCTGACCGCTCCTGCGCTGGCTGTTGAGCCCAGCACCGGCGAGGCACACCTGCGTCACCACATCAGCCCCAACGGCTTCTACCGTGGCCGTCGCGTGGTCAAGGCCAAGGGCGAGTAATTGTCCTTTGCTTCGGCAAGCAATACCAAGGCGCGCTTCCTACGAAGCGCGCCTTTTTGTTTGTACTGTTTCAAGCTAGCGCTTGGCGAACATCGCGCTAGCCCGTAATCTCCCGCCCATGGAAATCACAGTCTCTATCGATGCAATGGGCGGCGACCACGGTGTGCATGTCACCGTGCCCGCCGCACTCAAGTTTCTCAAGGCACATCCCGACGTCAACGTGGTCCTGGTGGGTTTGCAAGATGCCATCGAGGCCGAGCTGAAGGCGCGTCATGCCTCGGTCGGCCCGCGTCTGCGCATTCATCACGCCAGCGAAGTCGTGGCCATGGACGAGGCGCCCCAGTTGGCCCTCAAGAACAAGAAAGACTCGTCCATGCGGGTGTCCATCAATCTGGTCAAATCCGGCGAGGCACATGCCTGCGTTTCGGCGGGCAATACCGGTGCGCTGATGGCCACGGCCCGTTTTGTGCTCAAGACCCTGGCGGGCATAGATCGCCCGGCTATTGCCAAGATGTTGCCCACCATGCACGGCACCAGTTGCGTGCTGGATCTAGGGGCTAATGTCGACTGTACGCCCGAGCAGCTGTATCAGTTCGGCGTGATGGGGGCGGCGCTCAGTAGTGCGCTGAATCACCAGGACAGGCCCACAGTCGGCCTGCTCAATATTGGCTCAGAGGACATCAAGGGCAATGAGGTGGTCAAGGAGGCGGCCGAGTTGCTGAAGGCATCCAGTCTCAACTTCCGTGGCAATGTGGAAGGCAACGACATCTACAAGGGAACGGTGGATGTGGTGGTCTGCGACGGCTTTACCGGCAATGTGGCCTTGAAGGCCTCGGAAGGCCTGGCCAAGATGCTGACCGAGATACTGAAGGACGAGTTTTCCCGCAGTTGGTGGCGCAAGTTGATTGCCCTGGTGGCGATGCCGGTGTTGCTGAGTTTTCGCCACCGCATGGATACCCGGCGCTTCAATGGCGCCAGCCTGTTGGGCTTGCGCGGTATTGTGGTGAAGAGCCACGGCGGTGCAGACAGGCTGGGTTTCTACTATGCGCTGGAGCAGGCGCTGGAAGAAGCCCGCTCCGGCGTGCTGCACAAGATTACCGAAACCATGGCAGACCATGTGGTGGCCAGCAAGGCTGCGGCCGAGCGTGGCTAACCGGTTGGGGTGTGGCGCAGCTTGCCTGGTGCTGTGTTGGTTCGGGCCGGGCGAGATGCGATCAAGTGTGTGGATGGTGGCTCGGGCGAGATAGCCGGGCCGATAGCCTGCGCAGGCAGCGTTTCTGCGCGAAACAAGATGGGGGTTGTGGGCGAGCCCTGGTATTTTCTGACCCGTGCGACCATGTCTCGTGCGGGCATTACCCCAGCGTACCGCTGCCCACGAGGCGGCGGATGGAGAGACCGAAGTGCAGTATTCCCGCATTGCCGGCACGGGCAGCTATTTGCCCGCGCGCGTACTGGCCAACGCCGAGTTGGCCCAGCAGGTTGATACCAGTGACGAATGGATAGTGACGCGTACGGGTATCCGTGAGCGCCGTATCGCCGCTGCAGACGAACTGACCAGTGATCTGGCGCTCAAGGCCAGCCTGGCCGCGATGGAGGCGGCGGGAGTTACCGCAGCCGATATCGACCTGATCATCGTGGCTACCACCACGCCCGACGTCGTGTTCCCCAGCACGGCCTGCATATTGCAGGATAAGCTGGGTGTGCACGGCTTTCCCGCCTTTGATGTGCAGGCCGTTTGTGCCGGTTTTGTCTATGCCCTGGCAACGGCTGACCAGTTTGTTCGTGGCGGCATGGCCAAGACGGCGCTGGTGGTGGGGGCGGAGGTGTTCTCCCGCATACTGGATTGGGATGATCGCAGTACCTGTGTGCTGTTTGGCGATGGTGCTGGCGCGGTGGTGCTGAAAGCCACTGAGCAGCCAGGCATTCTGGTCACCAAGCTCAAGGCAGACGGTCGTTACCGCGACATTCTGACTACCCCGGCCAGCATCATGCATGGCGATGTCAGCGGCAAGCCCTTCCTGCATATGGATGGCCCGGCGGTGTTCAAGTTTGCGGTCAAGGCGCTGGCCGAGCTGGCTACCGAAACGCTGACTGCGGCGGGTCTGCCGCAGTCTGAACTGAGCTGGCTGGTGCCGCATCAGGCCAATCTGCGAATTATCGAATCCACCGCCAAGCACCTGGGTCTGAGCATGGACAAGGTGGTGGTCACCCTGGATAGGCATGGCAATACCTCGGCCGCATCCATCCCGCTGGCCCTGGATGAGGCGGCCCGAGCGGGTCGTTTCAAGCCGGGGGAGCTGCTGCTGCTGGAGGGGATAGGTGGCGGATTTGCCTGGGGATCGGCCCTGCTGCGCTGGTAGGTGGTGGGCGGAGGTGCATCAAACAAGCGCCTGCTTGCTAGCGGTTTGACCGCTTGAAGGGTAGTATCTGCGCTTATTTTCTGGAAACGTCGTCGAAAAACAAGGGTGATAGCGTGTTCAGACTCTACGGCTCAGCATTCTCGAACTACTCCAACAAGGTCAAGCTGACTTTGCTGGAGAAGGGTATCGCTTTCGAGGAGATCGCGACAGGCCCCTCGCAAGAGGCGGATTTTCTGGCGCGCTGCCCCACAGGCAAGGTGCCTTACTTCGAGGTGGATGGTACTCGCTTTTGCGAGAGCCAGGCTGCATTGGAGTATCTGGAAGAACGCTATCCTGAGGTGGCCTTGCTGCCCAAGGACCTGCTGGCGCGTGCCAAGGTGCGTGAACTGATACAGATATTGGAGCAGGATGTGGAGCTGGTGGCCCGTCGTTTACTGCCGCACGCCTTGTTTGGCGCGCCAGTGGCCGATGGTGTCAAGGATGAGGTGGCACGCCAGCTGGACCGAGGGGTGCAGGCGTTTGGTAGGGTGGCCCGCTTTTCACCCTACCTGGCGGGCGAGATGTTTACCCTGGCGGACTGTGCCGCTGCCGTCCATTTTCCCTTGATCAGTCGGATTACCGACAAGGTCTACGGTCGAGACTGGTTTGCAGGGCTGCCGGTGGCGACTTATCTCGAACACATGAAGCAACGCCCTGCCTATGCGAGGGTGCTGGCCGATATGGCGGCAGCCCGCGCAGCGCGGGGATAGGAAAGCGCGATAGATGAAACTTGCATTTGTTTTTCCTGGCCAGGGTTCGCAAGCCATAGGCATGTTGAATGCCTTCGCTGATAGCGATGTGGTGCGGCAGACGCTGGCTGAAGCGAGCGAGGCGCTCGGTTTTGACCTGGCGGCCATGATAGCGGGCGGCCCGGACGAGGCGCTCAATGCGACCGTCAATACCCAGCCGGCAATGCTGGCGGCAGGCGTAGCGGTATACCGAGCCTGGCTGGCGGCCGGCGGGCGCAAGCCTGACTATCTCGCCGGCCACAGCCTGGGCGAGTACTCGGCTCTGGTGGCGGCCGATGCGCTGGATTTCAAGGAT
This sequence comes from Chitinimonas sp. JJ19, assembly GCF_036961565.1. NCBI lineage: Bacteria > Pseudomonadati > Pseudomonadota > Betaproteobacteria > Neisseriales > Chitinibacteraceae > Chitinimonas > Chitinimonas sp. JJ19. Next base: position 13,290 of record NZ_JBAMDD010000018.1, on the reverse strand, counting down.
GCTGTGCGCCTGGTGCGCCTGCGGGCAGAGGCCATGCAGGCCGCAGTGCCAGCCGGGCAGGGCGGCATGGCTGCCATTCTGGGCCTGGACGATGACGCCATCCGTGCCGCCTGTGCCGAGGCGGCGCAAGGCGAGGTCGTAGAGGCGGTGAACTTCAATACCCCTGGCCAGGTGGTGATTGCAGGTAGCAAGGCTGCCGTGGATCGTGCCTGTGAGGCCTGTACGGCACGGGGCGCCAAGCGGGCCTTGCCACTGCCGGTATCGGTGCCTTCGCATTGCGCGCTGATGAAGCCTGCCGCCGTGCAACTGGAAGCGGCCATGGCGGGCATGACGCTCCGCACGCCCGCGATTCCGGTGATTCATAACGCAGATGTCACTGCCTGGTCACATGATCATGAGATTAAAGGGGCCTTGGCGCGCCAGCTCTATAGCCCGGTGCGTTGGGTAGAGACCGTGCAACTGCTGGCCCAGTATGGCGTGACCGTAGTGGCTGAATGCGGCCCAGGCAAGGTGCTGGCAGGTATGACCAAGCGCATCAATGGCGAGCTGAGCGGCATGGCACTGACCGAGCCGGCCAGTTTCGACAAGCTGAAGGCGGCCCTGTGAACCGGGTGGTAGAGGCATTTCGCCGCATGCGCTGGATAGACCGGTTGTTTATCCCGCTGGCACTGCTGCTGGGGGTTACCCGCGTGCATGACGGCCTAGTCAACGGTGTGGCATGGTCGCTGGCTGCCGGTGCGGGGTTTTTCCTGTACGCAGCTGGCAAGCTGGGGCAGTACATGAGCGGTGATGATGCCAGGCCCAGCGGCAAGGCCTTGGTCATGCAGGTGGCGGGTGTTGGCCTCTGGCTGGCCTCGATGATCTGGCGCCTGACGAACAATTGACGAATGAGCAAGTGAGCGAGGAAGACGACGCATGTCCCTAACAGGCAAAGTAGCACTGGTTACCGGTGCATCCCGCGGCATAGGCCGAGCTATCGCTGAGACCCTGGGCAAAGAGGGCGCCATCGTGATAGGTACGGCCACCAGCGACACGGGTGCGCAGGCCATATCGGACTACCTGGCGGCTGCCGGCTATCAGGGCCAGGGCCTGGCGCTCGACGTGAACGACAGCGCCGCCCTGGATGCTGCGCTGGAGCAGGTCGAGAAAACCCACGGCACCATTGCCGTGCTGGTGAACAATGCGGGTATTACCCGTGACCAATTGCTGATGCGGATGAAGGAAGAGGACTGGGATGCCGTCATGGATACCAATCTGCGTTCCGTATATCGGCTCTCCAAGGCCGTATTGCGTGGCATGATGAAGGCCCGCTGGGGGCGCATCATCAGTATTGCTTCGGTAGTAGGTGCATCCGGCTCTGCGGGCCAGACCAACTACGCCGCTGCCAAGGCGGGCATGATGGGTTTTACGCGGTCGCTTGCACGTGAGGTGGGTAGCCGCAATATCACGGTCAACTGCGTGGCCCCCGGTTTTATCGATACGGATATGACAGCCAGCCTGGCGGATGACTACAAGCAGAAGCTGCTGGCGCAGATCCCGCTGGAGCGTTTGGGGCAGCCGCAGGAGATTGCCGATGCCGTGGGCTTCCTTGCATCGGACCGAGCCGCTTACGTGACGGGTAATACCCTGCATGTAAATGGTGGTATGTATATGAATTAATTGGAGTTTTCACTCCGTTTTTTGGCGTCGCCGTTTTTTGATAGAATGCGGGCGCTTTTGACCATCCAACACGAAAGGTTTGGGTTCAAGAATGGAAAATATCGAACAACGCGTGAAGAAGATCGTCGCCGAACAGCTGGGCGTCAACGAAGCCGATATCAAGATCGACTCGTCCTTCGTTGAAGACCTCGGTGCCGACTCGCTCGACACCGTTGAGCTCGTGATGGCGCTGGAAGAAGAATTCGAGTGCGAAATTCCGGACGAAGAAGCCGAAAAGATCACCAACGTTCAGCAAGCCATCGATTACGTCAAGAGCCATCAGGGCAAGTAATCCAGCTGTGTGCCAGACCTTGACCGGCTTGGCTGCAGGGTGTGCAAGACCCCGACGCGTTTGCTCGCGGCGGGGTCTTGTCACATTTGCTGTTCAATTTGATCGGTCGCTTGTTTGACCGTGGTGTATTGTCATGCGAGTCATGTAGAGTGATGCGCAGCTGTTCTCGATAGGAAGTTCCAATGTCCAAACGCAGAGTTGTCGTTACTGGCCTGGGCCATGTTTCTCCTGTAGGCAATGATGTCGCTTCGGGATGGGCCAATTTGCTGGCCGGCAAGAGCGGTATCGGCACCATCACCCGTTTTGATGCCAGCGATATGGCCTGCCAGATCGCCGGGGAAGTGCGTGGCTTCGATGTCACCCAATACATTTCGCCCAAAGAGGCACGCCGCATGGATACCTTTATCCATTACGGCATCGCCGCTGCGCTGGATGCCATCAAGGATGCCGGCCTGGACGATATCGCTGGTCTGGACAAGACCCGTGTCGGCGTCAATATCGGCTCGGGTATCGGCGGTCTGCCCCTGATTGAGGAAACCGGCGTGGATCTGCTGCAGGGCGGCCCGCGCAAGATCGGTCCATTCTTTATTCCTGGTTCGCTGATCAACCTGATCGCGGGCCATGTCAGCATCATCAAGGGCTATCAAGGCCCCTCCTACGGCATCGTGTCGGCGTGTACCACTGGCGCTCACTGCATAGGAGATGCTGGCCGCATGATCCAGTACGGCGACGCTGACATTATGGTGGCGGGCGGTGCCGAATGTGCCATCGCCCGCTTGGGCATAGGCGGTTTTGCGGCCATGAAGGCACTGTCTACCCGCAATGATGACCCGACCACGGCATCGCGCCCCTGGGACAAGGGTAGGGACGGCTTTGTCATGGGCGAGGGGGCTGGGGTGCTGGTGCTTGAGGAGTACGAGCACGCGGTCAAGCGCGGCGCCACCATCTATGCAGAGCTGGCCGGCTTTGGCATGAGCTCGGACGCCCACCACATCACCGCGCCGAATGCCGAGGGCCCGGCCCGTGGCGTGCAGAATGCGTTGCGGGATGCCGGCGTCAATCCTGACGAGGTCGACTACGTCAACGCCCACGGCACGTCCACGCCGCTGGGCGATGCCAACGAGACCAATGCACTCAAGATTGCCTTTGGTGACCATGCCCGCAAGCTGGCCATCAACTCGACCAAGTCCATGACGGGTCACTTGCTGGGCGGCGCGGGTGGGGTAGAGGCGGTGTATTCCATCCTGGCCTTGCACCACCAGAAGAGCCCGCCCACCATCAATCTGTTCGAGCAGGATATCGAGGGGGGCTGTGATCTGGATTACGTGGCCAATACGGCCCGTGACATGACTATCCGGGTGGCGATCTCTAACTCCTTCGGCTTTGGCGGAACCAATGGCACCCTGGTGTTCAAGCGGGCCTAGCCTGGGTGCGGGAGGCGTTGCGCGCTAGAACGACGTAGCGTACTGCCCTGTGGTGGCGGGCCTCCTGGCGGAATAGCCGCCAAGCAGCTTGCCAAACAGAATGCCGCGCGGGAGACTGCGCGGCGTTTTCATTGATTTGCTGCGCGATGCCAACCTTATCGCTAGATACCACGCCCGATCTGCTGGCGCTGGCTGCGGCCCATCCGGCTGCGTTTCCCTATCTGTTGCAGTCTGCTGGCGACACCGGCTGGGACATCCTGTTCGCCCTGCCTATGTCGGTGCGTGTCTATGCCGGGCACGAGGGGCAGATGCTATACGACGACCTTGCCCGTATCGCCGTCGCGCCCCGGATAGAGGCAGGGGAGTTACCCTTTAGTGGTGGCTGGTTCACCTATCTGGGCTATGAGTGGCTGGAGACACTGGAACCCACGGTACCGGCACGACAGGACAGGGACTTCCCCTTGGGGCTGCTGGCCAGGGTGCCGGCTGCCATCTTGGTAAGGCGAGGCCAGGGTGGGGCGGTGCTGGTGGCGGAGACCGAGGCGCAACTGGCCAGTCTGCAGGCATTGCTGGCTGCCGTGCCGGTCTTTGCGCCACAAGCCATTGCCTTGCAGCAACTGGGGGAGGACGAGCCGGCGGCATTCCTGGCGGGGACCTTGCGCTGCAAGGACTATATCCGCGAGGGCGATGTATTCCAGGTCAATCTGTCGCGCGGCTGGGACGCCAGGCTGGCCGATGGCGCCGGGCCGCTGGACCTGTTCGCCCAGTTGCGCCGCGCCAATCCTGCGCCGTTCTCTGCCTATGTGGATCTGGGGGGCGGCCAGGCTATCGTCAGTTCATCGCCTGAGCGCCTGGTGAAGATAGACAGGCAGGGCCGGGTGGAGACGCGTCCCATCGCAGGTACGCATCCCCGTTCTGCTGATCCGCAAGAGGACGCTGCGCAGAAGGCTAGGCTGCTGGCTTCGACCAAGGAGCGGGCGGAGCACATCATGCTGATCGACCTGGAGCGCAACGATCTGGGGCGTATTGCCGTGCCGGGTACGGTAAAGGTGGATGCCTTGATGGAAGTGACCAGCTATACCTATGTCCACCATATCGAGTCCACCGTCAGTTGTACCTTGAGTGCAGGGCAGCATGTGGCTGGGGTATTGCGGGCCTTGTTCCCCGGCGGCACGATTACCGGTTGCCCCAAGGTTCGCTGCATGCAGATCATCCGGGAGCTGGAAGACAGGCCGCGCCGTGCCTATACCGGCAGCCTGGGTTATATCAATCGAGATGGCTCGCTGGACCTGAATATCCTGATTCGTACCTTTATGCAGGATGGCGATGCCTTGTACTTCCGCGCAGGTGCTGGCATCGTGGCCGATAGTGATCCCGAGCGGGAGCTGAATGAGACGCGCGCCAAGGCCAGGGGCTTGCTGCGCGCCCTGGGGGTGCAGCACTAGTGCGGTGGCCACACCGGCTAGGTGAGGGAAAGGGAGAGGCGTGACCGAGCAAACCACCTTGATCAATGGCGAGGTTGATACCGTAATCTCTCCACGGGATCGCGGACTGGCCTATGGCGACGGGGTGTTCCGTACCCTGCGCTGCCAGGCCGGACGGGTGCTGGCCTGGCCCAGGCAGTATGCGAGGCTGCAGGCCGATTGTGATCGCTTGGGCATGGTGTGCCCGGATGAAGCCCTCTGGTTGGCCGATCTGGCAAGACTGGCGCCCTGGGATGCCAGCATCAAGCTGATAGTGACGCGCGGGGTGGCCGCCAGGGGCTATGCCTGTGCACCGGACGCACCGCCTACCCGGCTGGTATTGGTCGGTCCCTTGCCCGCCTACCCGGAGGCGCTTTACCGCGATGGCGCAGCCATCAGGCTGTGCGACTGGTTGTTGCCAATACAGCCCGGATTGGCCGGGGTCAAGCATCTCAACCGGCTGGATCAGGTGATGGCCAGGCGGGAGTGGAGCGACCCGGCGATATTCGAAGGCCTGATGCGTAATGCGCGAGGTGAGCTGGTAGAGGGGGTGATGAGCAATCTCTACCTGCTGCAGGATGGCTGCTTGCTGACGCACCCGCTAACGGATTGTGGCGTGGCTGGCGTAATGCGCGAGATGGTGTTGCAGCTTGCCACCGAGTTGGGCTTGCCAACCGTGTTGCGGTCTTTCGATGCGGATGTCATGCTGGGGGCCGAGGCTGTGTTGCTGAGCAATAGCCTGGTTGGCGTAGTGCCGGTGGGGCGTTGTGGCCAGCGCCTCTGGCAGGATTTCAGCTTGGCTGCGCAACTTAACCGCCGTATCAACTCGTTGTGTCTTGAAGAGAGCCGCTTATGCTTGCCCGTTTGATCTTGCCCATGCTGCTGCTGGCACCCGCCATGGCCGCGCAGCCGACATTGCCGGATAAGTATTCCCCCATCTTCTACGAGCATCTGCCGGGCAAGGAGAAAGCCCGATGCGAGAAGTACGTCAACGAGTTGGTGCTGATAGAGAAGCGCAAGAAGATGGGTGCCAAACCTTGGGACCTGGAGAAGATGGCGGCCAAGCAGGCCAAGATAGAGGCCGACTACGACAAGTACTGCCTGCGTCTGCAGAAGTAACCGTAACGGTGCACAGTAAGCCGGCTGATTGCCGGCTTTTTTGCAACTGTACTTGCCATGAATGGCAGTAATGTTTAAATTTCCAGAAAATACTGGAAATTGAGCATGAACCTGACTCCGCTGGCTGAACGCTTTGTGCTGCACTTTGGTGAAATGGGCTCCCGCTGGGGGGTCAACCGCACTGTGGGGCAGATCTATGCCCTGCTCTATATCAGTGGCAAGCCGCTATGTGCCGACGAGATAGGCGAGACGCTGGCGTTTTCCCGTTCCAATGTCGGCATAGGCATCAAGGAGCTGCAGGCCTGGCGGCTGGTCAAGCTGGTACACCTGCCCGGTGATCGGCGCGACTTCTTTGAGCCGCCCAAGGATGTCTGGGACATCTTCCGGGTGTTGATGGAGGAGCGCCGTCGCCGCGAGATAGAACCTACCCTCAGCATGCTGCGCGAGGCCTTGCTGGAGCGCCCCGATAGCGAGGCGGACCAGATTGCCCAGGACCGCATGCGCGAGATGCACGGGCTGATCGAGCTGACCACGGGCTGGCTGGACGAAGTGCAGCGGCTCTCGCCAGAGACGGTGATACGGCTGATGCAACTGGGGGCCAAGGTACAGAAGGTGCTGGAGTTCGCCGACAAGCTCAAGTTCGGTGCCCGTGATGGCGGCGAGGCTTGACCGCCATGGCTGACCCCGACCCTGGCCCCAGACCTGCCCTTGCCACGCGCCGGCCCCGCTTGTGGCTGGAATTGAGCGTGATCGTGGCGGTCAAGCTCTCCCTCTTCTTTACCGCCAAGCACCTTTGGTTCAGCGAGCCACTGGCCCGCCACATGACCGTACCCCAGCCGCAGGTGGAGCAGCAACTGCTCGGCACGGCGGCCCAGCCCCTACCCCCTGTATCCCCCACTCGCGGAGCCTCCCATGATCTCACCCGATGACGTGGTCACCCTGTCACGCCTGCAGTTTGCGTTGACGGCCATGTTCCACTTCCTGTTTGTGCCATTGACCTTGGGGCTGTCCTGGATACTGGTGATCTGCGAGGCCGCCTATGTCATGACCGGCCGGCAGGTGTATCAAGACATGACCCGCTTCTGGGGCAAGTTGTTCGGTATCAATTTCGCCATGGGGGTGGCCACCGGGCTGACGCTGGAGTTCCAGTTCGGTACCAACTGGGCTTACTACTCCCACTATGTAGGGGACATCTTCGGCGTGCCCTTGGCGATAGAAGGCATGATGGCCTTTTTTCTGGAGTCCACCTTCATCGGCTTGTTCTTCTTTGGCTGGAACCGCCTGAGCCCGGTCAAGCACCTGATGGTGACCACCTTGCTGGCGTTGGGGACCAATCTCTCGGCCTTGTGGATCTTGATCGCCAACGGCTGGATGCAGAACCCGGTGGGCGCCGAGTTCAACTATCACACCATGCGCATGGAGCTGGTGAGTTTGTCGGAAGTGTTCTTCAACCCGGTGGCGCAGGCCAAGTTCGTGCACACGGTGGCGGCTGGCTATGTCACGGGGGCCATGTTCGTGCTGGGCATATCGGCGCTTTACCTGCTGCGTGCCCGTGATACCGGTTTCGCCATACGCTCGTTTGCCATTGCGGCGGGTTTTGGCCTGGCTGCCAGCCTGTCGGTCATCGTGCTGGGCGACGAATCGGGCTACACCACGGGCGAGGTGCAGAAAGTAAAACTGGCGGCGATCGAGGCGGAGTGGGAAACCCATCCTGCGCCAGCAGGGCTGACCCTGTTTGGCCTGCCCAATCAGGCCGAGGAGCGTACTGACTATGCGGTGAAGGTGCCCTACGTACTGGGCCTGATCGCTACCCGCTCGGTCGACGAGCCCGTGATCGGGATCAAGGATCTGAAGCGCAATCATGATCTGCGCATACGCCGTGGCATGAAGGCCTATGAGGCGCTGGTGAAGCTCAAGGCAGGTGACAAGTCCGACGCTGTGCTGCTGCAGTTCGAGCAGCACAAGGCCGATCTGGGTTTTGGTCTGCTGCTGAAGAAGTACACGCCCAGGGTGGTGGATGCGACCGAGGCGCAGATCGCCCAGGCGGTGAGCGACACCATTCCGCAAGTGGCACCGCTGTTCTGGGCCTTCCGTGGCATGGTGGGGCTGGGCTTTCTGTTCCTGTTCATCTTTGGCGCCAGCTTCTGGTATCTGGCGCGTAAGCAGCTGGCCCCCCGGCGCTGGCTGCTGCGCCTGTGCGTGGTCGCCATCCCCTTGCCTTGGGTGGCGGCGGAGTTGGGCTGGTTTGTGGCGGAGTATGGCCGGCAGCCCTGGACCATCTCGGGCATCCTGCCTACCCATCTGTCGGTCTCCAGCATTGAGGCCAGCCAGGTGTGGACCAGTCTGCTGGGTATAGGTGCCATCTACCTGGGCCTGTTCGTGGTGGAGATGTATCTAATGCTCAAATACATACGGCTGGGGCCGGCCAGCCTGGGCACGGGTCGATATCACGGCGAAGCCACCACTGCTTAGAAGGAGCGCCACATGCTGGATTACGACACGCTGAAATTGATCTGGTGGGGACTGCTGGCGACCCTGCTGATCGGCTTTGCCTTGATGGACGGTTTTGACATGGGGGTTGCCATGCTGCTGCCCTATGTAGGCCGTACCGACGAAGAACGCCGGGTGGCCATCAATGTGGTGGGCCCCACCTGGGAGGGAAACCAGGTCTGGCTGGTGCTGGCCGGCGGCGCCATCTTTGCGGCCTGGCCGCTGGTGTATGCGGCGGGCTTCTCGGTGTTCTATTACGCCCTGGTGCTGGCGCTATGTGCCTTGTTCCTGCGCCCGGTAGGTTTCGACTACCGCAGCAAGCTGGCCAACCCGTACTGGCGCAGCTTCTGGGACTGGGGGCTGTTTGTTGGCGGCTTGGTGCCGGCGCTGGTGTTCGGGATTGCGATTGGCAATCTGTTTGTCGGTCTGCCCTATCGCTTCGACGACACCATGCGGGTCAGCTATGGCGGTGGTCTGCTTGATCAGCTGAACCCGTTTGGCCTGTACTGCGGCTTGGTATCGGCCTGCCTGCTGGCTTTGCATGGCGCTACCTTGTTGCTGCTGCGCACCGAGGCTGCGGTTTGCTGGCGTGCGCGGCGGGCTGCCATGGTGTTGGGCTGCCTGCTGGCGCTGCTGTTCGTACTGGGTGGCGTGTGGCTCGCGGACATGCCGGGTTTGAGCCTGCAAAGCCAGGGCGAAGTGGCCAAGGCGCTGACGCCATTTGAGAAGACGGTCAGCCGGGTAGCAGGCGGCTGGTTGCACAACTATGCTCGCTGGGACTGGCTATGGCTGATGCCTGCCAGCGGTGTGGCGGCGGCCTTGCTGGCTAGCCTGTCGGCCTGGCGTAGTTGGCGTTGGGCGGCGTTTCTAGCCAGTGGTATGGCGATAGTCGCCATTCTGCTGACGGCGGGCTTGTCGCTGTTTCCGTTTGTGCTGCCTTCTAGCATGGATGTCCAGAGCAGCCTTACCCTGTGGGATGCCAGTTCCAGCCATAAAACCCTTTGGGCCATGCTGTTGGTGACCGCCATCCTGCTACCCATCGTGCTGCTCTATACCAGCTGGGTCTATCGGGTATTGCGTGGGCCGGTGACGGTAGAGGCCATCCGGCGCGACAGTCATACCGCTTATTAAGAGAGGACAAGCAATGTGGTATTTCGCCTGGATACTGGGTTTGGGGCTGGCACTGGCCTTTGGCGTGGTCAACGTGATGTGGCTGGAGGCCAACTATGCCTTTGGCCAGCGTGATGAAGATGAAACCCGGCGCCGCTTCGAGGCGCACAAGGAGTGATGCCTGTGGGCCGGCCAGATTCGTCCGACCCTGCCTGGCTGGGCGAGTCTGGCCGTCCTGTCGGCTTGCCGGCCACTGGGGCATCTTATATATATGCCTGCTGGGCGGCGTTCAGCCATCCACCGGTTGTTGTGGTGTAGGCAGTAACAACTGGTAGAACGCCAGATCCAGCCAGCGGCCAAACTTGAAGCCTGCCTGCCGGATGGTGCCGGCGTGACTGAAACCCAGCTGCAGATGCAGGGCGATACTGCCGGCATTGTCGGCATCGATGCCACCTACCAGGGTATGCACCCCGCGCGCTTGGGCTTCGACTATCAATGCCTCCAGCAGTTTGCGACCCAGGCCGGCGCCGCGCTGGTCTTTGTGGACATAGACGGAGTGCTCGACCGAATACTTGAAGGCCGGCCAGGCGCGGAAGGTGCCATAGCTGGCAAAACCCAGCAGCGTGCCCTCATCATCCTCGAAACCGATGACGGGAAAGCCATTGGCCCGCTTGGTCTCGAACCAGCCCACCATGCTGGCGGCCGGCCTGGGGTGGTAGTCATACAATGCAGTGGAGTTGACGATAGCGTCATTGAAAATGGCCAGTATGGCCTCGGCGTGGCGGGCTTCGGTACAGTGGACAAGACGCATGGGATTCCTGGATGGCGGGTGCTGATTCGCCATGTTATCCAAAGGCCCCAGGCACGGTAAGTGCCAACCCTATCCAATACCTGGGGTATTAGCGTGTCGCCAGCAGCCTGCGTATCACACTGTGCAGGTGCCGGTGTCGCAGGCCAGTTGCTGTGACGGCCGGGACTTGCTGCCCACATTTGCCAGCCTGTCGCGCAACCAGGCTTGCCATTCAGTGGGTTTGCCCAGGTAGCGGTCCAGCGGCAGGATTTCCTGCTGCGTGTCATTGACCAGAACCAGGGTAGGGAAGCCGCGTGCGCCCAACTGTGCCATCTGCGCTCGGCTGCTGGCGATATGGCTGGCGGTTTCGGCGCCTTGCAGCTTGTCGTAGGCGTTGGCGTACGCATGGGTATCCAGCCCCAGATCAGCGGCCAACTGATGCAGGACTGCAGGGGCGGCAATCTGCAGGCCCGCAACATAGTGGGCTTGCTGCAGGCGATGCAGCATGGCCAGGCCCATGCCAGCGGCTGACTCGGCTGCCAGGATGGCGCTGATGGGTGGTGCCGAATCGAGCACGGCCGTCCTATCGCGCAGCAGTCCATCGCTATAGCCTGTGCCAAAGGGCTGGCCGGTGAGTTCGGCGATACGTTGATCGTGTGGCAATACAAAATCTCGCCAGGCCGTGCTGATGGTGCGGCGTTGATCTCCCGCCAGCATACCGCCGGCATGCAGGTGCAGGGCGACGCCGGGCAAGCTTGCCGCGATGGTAATCAAGGGGGCGGCGCCGTAGCACCAGCCGCACAGTGGATCGTAGTAATAGTGCAGGGTGGGGCTTACCATTTCATGTCTCCCATACGGACCTTGGCGCCTATATCAAGTGTAATGCCCAGGCCGGCTTCGGGGTAGGCGCGTTGCATGGCGGCTATCAGTTCGTCACTGGTCTTGGCTTGCTGGCTGGCTGCGTCGAAGCGCAGCAGATAATCACGGGTGTATTGGATGGCACTGGCGTCAAGTGCGCCACCTGTCGCCATATGGCCGGGGATCACAACGGCAGGCTGCAGTGCCTGCATCTCCGCCAGTTGGCTCAGCCAGGCCTTGCGCTCACTTTCTTGCTGCGTATCGGCGGTCCAGACATGCAGCTTGCTGAAGACGGCGACATTACCCGCGATGGTGCGCAAGGAGGGAATCCAGACATAGGGCCGATGCGCCAAGACGCCTTGGGTGCCACGCAACTCGATGGTGGCACCATCCAGCAGCAGGGTAGTGCTGGAGAGTGGCTGCGGCAGTACCGGCTGCAGGGGGGCATTGGCGCCCATCTTGGGGCCCCAGTAAGCCAGCTTGGCGGCCTGCTTGGCCTTGATCTTTTCCGCCACCGCGGGGCTGGCGACGATGTCTGCCTGGGGGAACAGGTTTTTGAGTGTTGCCGCACCGAAGTAATAGTCAGGGTCGGCATTGCTGATCAATATGGTCTTGAGCGTCTTGCCGCTATCAAGTACGTGGGCGGCAATGCGATAGGCATCTGCCCGGGTGAAGCCGGCGTCGATGACCATGGCTTCGCTGCTGCCGGTGATCAACACTGAATTGGCGTGAAAGCTGCCTGCATCGGCATTGTAGAGTTTGAGCTGCAGGGGCTGGGCTGCCTGGGTGGTGGCGGCAAGGCTGAGCAGAGCGGTTGCAAGCAGGGTGGGGCGCAGCATGGTGTAACTCCTTGAGGGTGGCGACAACGGGCCTAATCCCGCGTCGTTTTCAGTGAGGTGCACTTTAGTGGCTTAATTCGTCCGGATAAATCGGCTAATCTGTTCATGTTTGTTGCGTATATCGAGCAAGTGATATGGATAGATTGTTGGCGATGCGTGTTTTTGCCGATGTGGCCCAGACCGGCAGCTTTACCGCCAGTGCGGAGCGCCTGGATATGTCGCGCGCCATGGTGACCCGCTATGTGGCAGAGATGGAGCAGTGGCTGGGTGCCCGCCTATTGCAGCGCACGACCCGGCGTGTGGCGCTGACCGATGCCGGCGAGCAATGCCTGCGGCGCAGCCAGCAGATGCTGGCGTTGGTCGAGGAGGTGGAGGCGGAGATATCCCCGCCCGACGGGTTGCTGCGAGGGCAGCTGCGGTTGACCTGCAGCATGTCGTTTGCCTACGGCCACCTGGCGGCGGCCATCAGTGACTTTCTGGCCATGCATCCGCTATTGAAGATAGATCTGGATGTGGGGGACCGTGCCGTGAATCTGGTCGAGTCGCGCATCGACCTGGCGGTGCGCATCAGTGCCGACCCGGACCCCGCGCTGATTGCCCGGCCATTGGCACCTTGCGATTCCGTCCTGGTGGCAGCGCCTGCCTATCTGGCGGCGCATGGCTATCCGCAGCACCCAGCGGAGTTGGGCCGGCATTGTTGTCTGGGCTATGCCAATTTTGGTCGCAGTACCTGGCGCTTCAACCAGGAAGGCGCGTGGCAGGAGGTCAGCGTCACCCCGCGCTTTACTGCCAATGAGGCAACGGTGCTGTTGCAGGCAGCACTGGCGGGGGGTGGCATCGCGCTACAGCCCACCTACCTGGCCAACCGTTTGCTGGCGGGGGGTGAGCTGGTGGCCGTGTTGCCAGCCTGGCAGCCGCCGCAGATGACTATCTATGGTTTATATCCATCGCGCCGGCAGCTATCGCCAGCTATCCGGGCGCTGCTGGATTTTCTGGTTGTACGATTTGCTGATCGGCGTTGGTAATTGCCGGCGTGGCGAATACACGTGGCTGAATCTGCGTTTAGGGCCGCCAGATCAGGCTAAACGGGCCTTCCGGCACCCCGGTCTGATACGGGAGATTTGCGCCGCCGAGAAGAATTTTGCGAATAGGTGTTGACGCGATTATCTGTGGGACGTATAGTTCGCCTCCTTGCTGCTGACGCAGG